>NZ_JBOBDQ010000015.1:0-106801 GCF_050586565.1 Pseudomonas sp. WC1 | reverse complement strand
TGCCCCGCGATAGGTATGAACTCAACTCCCCGAGCGTGTCGGCACCTGCAGGCACACCCGCAAGCCATCGGCCTGGCTGTCGAAACGCAGGTTGCCAGAACAGCGCTGGACGATGGCCTGGACGATCGCCAGCCCCAGGCCGCAGCCACCGCTCTGGCCGTTGCGCCAGAAACGCTCGGTCAGGTGTTCGAGATCTGCCGGCGCGATACCTGGACCATGATCGCGCACGAGGAAATCCACCTGGCCGTCCTGCGCCTGCACATCCAGCTCCACGGCGGCATCACCGCCATGGCGCAGGGCATTGTCCAGCAGGTTGCGCAGTGCCGCCACCGCCAGCGGCGCCGGCATGCCCAGGTAGACCCTGGCAGCCTCCTCGGGCAGATGCAGGTGAATACGGCGGTTGTCGCCGCCCCCGGCATCCTCGATGGCCTGCCGGGCAACCTGGGCGGCGCTGCACTGCACACCGTCATCGAACGACAGGCTGCCCTCGACCCGCGCCAGCATCAGCAACTGCTCCAACGTGCGGTGCATGCGGTCGGTACCCTGCTCGGCGTGTTCCAGGGCCTGTTCGCGCACCGCGCCGTCAGTCATGCGCGCCACCTGCAGGTGGGTCTTGATCGCGGTCAACGGGCTGCGCAGTTCATGGGCGGCGTCGTCGGTCAGGCGGCGTTCGCGTTCGAGGGTCTGGGCGATGCGCAGGAACAGCTGGTTCTGGGTGTCGAGCAGCGGTTGCAGTTCGCTGGGCAGGCCGGCCACCTGCAACGGCTCGACGCTGTCGGCGCGGCGCCTGCGCAAGGCGTCGCGCATGCGATTGAGCGGTTCCAGGCCCTTGCCCAAGCCGATCCACAACAACCCCAGGCTGCCCAGCAGGGCCATCAGCACCGGTGCCGAGGCCGCCAGCAGGATCGACTGGTTCAGCGCCTCGCGCTCCTGATGACGGTCGGCGGTGGTGATACGCACGTCGCCATGGTTGTAGGTGAAGGTACGCCATGAGGCACCATCGATGGTCTGGTCACGGAACCCACTGCGCTCGTCGTCCATGGCGCCATCGTGCTTGTGGTTGCTGGCGAGGATCTCGCCACGCAACGAGCTGACCTGGCAGGCCATGCCATCCGGCACACTGAACTGGTCGGCGGAGAAATGCGCGTCCTGCCCCTTGGCGGCCAGCGGCTGCGGCAACTGGTCGATCAGCCCCGCGACCATGCGCGCCGAGGCCACCAGCCGCTGGTCGAGGGAAAACATCATCTGCTGGCGCAGGTCACGCAGCATCCACGCCGCCGCCAGTGCCCAGATGACGATGAACACGCTGCCGAGGATCAGTGACAGGCGTACCCGCAGGCTCATGATGCGGCCTCCTCCGGCGCCTGGGCCGGGCCCAGGCGGTAACCCAGGCCGCGCACGGTCTCGACGATACTGTTGCCCAGCTTGCGCCGCAGGTGGTGGATATGCACGTTCAGCGCATTGCTCTCGACTTCGTCGCCGAAGCCATAGACGCAATCCTTGAGCTGCTCGCTGGAAAGCACGCGCCCCGGGTTCTGCAGCAGCGCCTGGAGCAGCGCCTGTTCGCGCCGCGACAGGTCCAGTGGCCGACCAGCCAGGGTCGCCTCGCAACTGCTGGGGTCGTAGCGCAGCGGACCATGCTCGATCACGTTCACCGCCCGCCCGGCCACCCTACGCAGCAGGGTGTGCAAGCGGGCGGCGAGTTCGCGCAGGTCGAAGGGCTTGAGCAGGTAATCGTCGGCGCCGGCCTGCAGGCCATCGACCCGGTCGGTGACCGCGTCACGGGCGGTGAGCACCAGCACCGGCAGGATCTCGCCCTGCTGGCGCAGGCGGCGCAACAGCTTCAGCCCATCTTCGTCGGGCAGGCCCAGATCGAGGATCATCACGTCGAACTTCGCGGTCTGCAGCATCTGCCGAGCCTGCGAGGCGCTGGCCACCCGGTCCACGGTCAGGCCTTGGGCCGAGAGACCGGCGCAGATGCCGCTGGCGATCAGGTCATCGTCCTCGCAGAGCAGAACGTGCATGGGGGGGCTCCTGGGTGGGGAAGATGGCATTGCACAGGTTCATCATTAAGGGGGGATTATGAACCGGTTTGGCGACGTTCGTCGGGCTGATAGCATCAGGCGCTGCAACGCCCCCACCGACGGTCCTAGGACCAGCTTAACCTTCAGTTAATAACCCAAGGCCAGCATGGCCTCCTTCAAAGTTCTGCCAAGGCGTCGACATGCGTGTTCTCCTGCTTTTCCTGACATTCCTGCTCGCCGGCCCCCTACAGGCCAACCCGTTCGCGGTCAAACCGGACTTCCTGCCGGTGAACGAAGCCTTCGTGCTGACTCACGACCGCCTGGAAAACGGCCAGACGCGCCTGCATTTCCAGATCAAGGACGGCTACTACCTCTACCAGAAGCGCCTGAAGTTCGACGGCCTGCCTCCCGAGCAGCACCCGCCCCTGCCCCAGGCCGAGAACCATCACGATGAGTTCTTCGGCGACAGCGCGGTCTACCGCACCGAACTCGAACTGCTGCTGCCGGCCAGCGCCAGCGGGGAACTGCGCCTGGGCTGGCAAGGCTGCGCGGACGCAGGGCTATGCTATCCGCCGCAGACCACCCCGATCGCCCTGGGCGGGGCGGCTGCGGCAACACCGGCTGCCGACCAGGCCAGCGACCAGGCCCTGGCCGGCACCTTGCAGCAGGACAGCCTGGCCTGGAGCCTGCTGGCATTCTTCGGCCTGGGCCTGCTGCTGGCCTTCACCCCGTGCTCGCTGCCAATGCTGCCGATCCTCGCCGGGCTGGTCCTGGGCAATGGCGCCAGCGCCCGACGTGGCTGGTGGCTGGCCGGCATCTATGTGCTGAGCATGGCGTTGGTCTATGCCGCCCTCGGCGTGATCGCCGCGCTGCTGGGCGCCAGCCTGCAAGCCTGGCTGCAACAACCCTGGCTGCTGGGCAGCCTGGCTGGTTTGTTCGTGCTGCTCGCCCTGCCCATGTTCGGCGCTTTCGAACTGCAACTGCCCGCCGCACTGCGTGACCGCCTGGACCGCGCCGGGCAAGGCACCCGTGGTGGCAACCTGTATGGCGCGGCGCTGCTGGGTGCCCTGTCGGGCTTGCTGCTGGGCCCCTGCATGACCGCGCCCCTGGCCGGCGCGCTGCTGTTCATCGCCCAGAGCGGCGACGTGCTGCAAGGGGCACTGGTGCTGTTCACCCTCGGCCTGGGTATGGGTGTCCCGCTGTTGCTGCTGGTCACCCTGGGCAATCGCTACCTGCCGCGCCCAGGCGCCTGGATGAACCTGGTCAAGGGCTTGTTCGGCTTCGTGTTCCTGGCCATGGCCCTGTACACCGTGCGCGGCCTGCTGCCGGAAACGCTGGTGCTGGCCCTGGCCGGTGCCTGGTTGATCGCCCTGGGCTGGGCCGCCTGGCCTGCCCTGCAGCGCCTGCCCGCCTTGCGTGCTATCCCACTGCTGGGCGCGCTGTGGGGCGGCCTGTTGCTGGTGGGCGCCGCAGCCGGTGGCAAGGATGTGTGGCAGCCGTTGCAGCCTTTCGCCGGCAATAGCGCGGCCACGGTCCCCGCCAGCGGCCACGACGCCTTTGTCACCGTCAGCGCACCGGCCGAGCTGCAGCGTGAACTCGATGCCGCCAAAGCCCGTGGCCAATGGGTACTGGTGGACTACTACGCCGACTGGTGCGTGTCGTGCAAAGTCATGGAGAAGCAGGTGTTCGCCCGTGCCGATGTCCAGGCCAGCCTTGACGACGTGCGCCTGCTGCGCCTGGATGTAACCGCCGACTCCCCGGCCAGCCGCGAGCTGCTGCAACGCTACCAGGTTCCGGGCCCGCCCAGCCTGATCTGGGTCGGCCCGGAGGGCGAGGAACGCCGCGCCCGCCGTATCACCGGTGAAATCGACGCCGCCGGATTCCTCCAGCACTGGGCCCAGACCAGGAGCCAAGGCTGATGCTCACCATCACTCTCGGGCCGCTGACCATGGCCCTCAACCACCTGCTGCTGCTTGCCGCACTGGGCATCGCCAGCCTGGTCGGCTGGCGAGTCGCCAAGCGCGGCGGCGAAAACCCGGAGTCGGCACTGTTCAACCTGTTCCTGCTGGGCTTGCTGTTCGCCCGCCTGGGGTTCGTCCTGGCCTACTGGCCGATGTACCGCGATGACCTGCTGCAAATCATCGATATCCGTGACGGCGGCTTCCTGCTCTGGGGTGGGCTACTGGGCATCGTGCTCGGTACCCTGTGGCAAGGCTGGCGCCGCCCGGGTTTGCGCCGTCCGCTGGGCTGGGCGCTGTTCAGCGGCGCCCTGTTCTGGGGGCTCGCCAGCCTGGCCAGCCACCTCTACAGCAAAGGCACCGAGCTGCCCGACATGAGCCTGCGCGACAGCCGCGGCCAGGCGGTGGCCTTGCATGGCTACCGCGGTCGCCCGCTGGTGATCAACATCTGGGCCACCTGGTGCCCACCCTGCCGCCGCGAGATGCCGGTGCTGCAACAGGCCGAGGACGACTATCCCCATGTGACCTTCCTGTTCGTCAACCAGGGGGAGACCCCTGAGAACGTCAGCACCTTCATGGCCACCACCGGCCTGACCCTCTCCAACGTGCTGTTCGACGGCACGGGCGAGCTGGCCCGCAAGGTCGGCTCCATGGCCCTGCCCACCACCCTGTTCTACAACGCCGAAGGGCGGCTGGTCGGCAGCCACCTGGGCGAACTGTCGCGCGCCAGCCTGCGCCACGCCCTGGAACCCTTCGAACGCGCCGATGCGCCCGCCCCACAAGGAAACTGACATGCGATTGAATGCACTGCTGCCCCTGACCCTCGCCCTGCTTGCCACCCCCACGCTGCAAGCAGAGGAACTGCCCAAGGCGATCCAGCAACTGCAAGCCAAGGGTGCCGTGATCAAGGGCAGCTTCGACGCCCCCGACGGGCTGCGCGGCTATGCCGCCGAGTACCACAACAACGGCATTGCCCTGTACCTCACCCCCGACGGCAAGCACGTCCTGGTGGGCAGCCTGTTCGACGAGCAAGGCAAGGACCTCAGCGCCGAACCCTTGGAAAAACTGGTGTACGCACCGATGAGCAAGGCCGTGTGGGCGAAGATGGAAAAGACCGCCTGGATCCAGGACGGCAAGGTCGATGCGCCGCGTACCGTCTACCTGTTCAGCGACCCCAACTGCCCCTACTGCAACATGTTCTGGCAGCAGGCGCGGCCCTGGGTCGACTCGGGCAAGGTGCAACTGCGCCACATCATGGTCGGCATCATCCGCGAGGACAGTCCGGGCAAGTCCGCCGCGCTGCTCGCCGCCAAGGACCCTGCCAAGGCCTTGCAGGAACACGAGAAGGCCGGCAAGGCCAGCTCGCTCAAGGCGCTGGACAAGGTGCCGGAGGCGGTACAGAAAAAACTTGAGGCGAATCTGGCGCTGATGGAAGAACTGGGCCTGGCCGCAACCCCGGCGATCTTCTATCAGGATGAAAAGGGGCAGTTGCAAAGCCAGCAAGGCGCGCCGCGGCCAGAGATGCTCGGGAAGATCCTCGGCAAACGCTGAAACGCGTCAGGGGAAACGGCTCAGGGCAGCTTTCCGGCTGGCTGCCCTGACCGCCCTGCCACCCTTTCTGGCACTGCGCACTGCGTACAGGATCACCAGCTTTTCATGGCGGTGGAGAAACACGGCGTTTGCCCATCGAAGTACAGTTTCACCCCCGTCGTGGTCAGCAGGATGGTCTGCCCATCCTTGCGCTCCGCCTCGAAGCCCACCCCTGCCTCGGTCAGGTAATCCTTGAACGCCTCCACAGACGTCGTCTCATCGATCGGATGCCGGTTGAAGGACATTTTGCGGATGCGCGAAATATCATATTGCACAAGACAGAGCTGGTTCATGTCGAACAGGTACTCGATACCTTGCGAGAACACCCCGAAGCGCTGATCCGGCTCGCTGATCATCTGCACGGTGGGTTTGTGAAAACCGGGCATGAGTGTTTCCAGAGAAGCCCCGAACCGCACCTGCAGCTTGCCCTTTACAAAATCGTCGAACGTCATGTGATTGCTTCCAGTAGTTTCTTGAACCTGACAACGCCTCGCTCCGCCTGCTGGTAGAGGCGGGTAGCGGGCTTGTTGTGCTTGAGGATCTGCTCGAAATCGGCAAGCGCCCGACGTGTCTGCGATACGGCTTCAGTCATGATGGAGGTGTCCTTGCCCATGCCACCGATGACTTTGTCCGCCTCTTTCAACATCTTCTTGTCCTTGATCAACTCGCCCCAGCGGAACCAGTCGCCATCATCGGACAAGCGCGCCTCGGCAACTTTCCGGTTGTTGACGTAGATATCGGCGTGCGGCCCCTTGACCATGACATCGTCGCGGTAAGGTTGCATCTTGGCATGACTGCAACTCAACCCCAGCGGATCGATCCAGGTCACCGGGTTGGGTGAATACTGGTACAGGTTCACGCCACCCAGCAGGCCGACAGGATCTTGCTGGGTGAACCGCCCGATATCCGGGTCGTAGAATCTGAACATGCTGTAATGCAGCCCGGTTTCCCGGTCCAGGTACTGCCCCTGGAAGCGCAGGTTCTGCCGACTGACCTGTTCGGATGCGTGCCACTCCTCCCTGCTGTTGCCCCACACCTGGAAATTGCCGTGCCAGACACTCATGCCGCGCTCATCAGTCAGTTGCTCTGGCAGACCGGCAAGATTGGTGTGGAAGTAGAAGACCCGTTCATGGCCAGGCGCTCCATCCACCCTGGCCAGAGGCTCGTGACTGGTCGCATCGGCATACAGGAACAGGCTCGGCCTGCCATCCTGTACTTCCTGCAGCAGACGCAACCCTTGCCACAGGAATTCGCTCCGGCTGACGGGTGCTTCATGATTGTCACGATAGACACGCTTGTCGACTCGCCTGCCCAAGGGATCATAGGCGAACTCGATTCGCTCGCGGACTGCTCCGCGTTGCTGCCTGACCCTGATCAGCCGATGCTCGGCGTCATACTCGAAATGCTGGACAAGGCGGTTGCCGCTGCGCTTCTCGCTGAGCCGGCCAAAGCGGTCGTAGCGGTAGCGTCTGTCCTGGAACACCTTGACCCGGTCATGGCGCACCCGGCCACCGACCTGGTAACCATCAAGCAGGTTCCCGGCAGGGTCATAGCCGAAGTGTTCGACAGTCGGCGACTGCCGGTGGGGCAACTGCCGTGATGCGCCATGGATACGTTCGGTGGGACCGTAGTCATAGCTGACGCGCCCACCAGCACCTGTCTGAAAGCGCCCGATGATCTCATCGAGCTCCACTCCCAGCCCATTGCCGCAGCGCTGGGCCTGGGTCAGTACCTCGCCAACGAGATTGTTGCCGGCATCGTACCGGTAATCCTTTTGCAGCAAAGGCAGTACCGCCTGTGCGCCATCCTGGTACTCGATGACCCTCTGCACCAGACGCCGCGTGCTGTCGTGGCGTGTCCTGGTTGACAATGCGCCCTGGCTTCGCAGGACTTCGGCGTGCAACGCATCCCGTTCGAAATCACTGATTACCCGGCCATCGAGGTTGAGCTGGTGAAGGTGCCCACTCCCGTAGCGCAGGTAATTGATCCGACGCTGGTCCGGCAAGGTCAGGGTCTGCAGGTTGCCCAACGGGTCGTAGCGGTATCCGAGCTGCCCGGGGCCGCAGCTTTCCTCCAGCAATTGCCCTGAAGCGTCATAGGCAAAGTCCAGTTGCCGGGATTGCCCAGCCTGGTCGCTGAAACGGATCGACAGCAGATTGTCGGCTGCATCGTAGGTATACGCTGTCAGCCCATCCTCGGTTCGCTTGCGCACCAGGCGCCCGGCCGCGTCATGCTCGAAGCAGCGCAACTGCACCTGAACGTCCGCTTCCTCAGGGCTGCCCGCAAGAGCGGGCTCCGCTGTACTGGCCGGATGCAGGGTCGTCTGGACGACGTTGCCCAACGCATCGTACGACAGGCTGTAACCACCGCCGTCGAGGTTCTTCTGGGCCAGAAGTCGATCCAGCGCATCCCACTGAAAGCGGTAGCACTCGCCGTTCTCGTTTTCCAGCTGCTGCAGGCGGCCGTAGGCATCCCAGCCCAGGCGTACGGTCAGGCCCATGGCATCGGTACGTTGCAGCAGCCGGCCGCTGGCGTCGTACTGCCATTGGGTCATACATTGGTCCGGGCCGGTATGGCCTGTCAGCTGGCCGGCCGCATCGACTTTATAGTGCTCGACCCTGCCGTCTGCCAGTTCGCGCTGCAACAGGTTGCCACGGGCATCGAAACGATATCGCATGGTACCGCCTTCGGCGTTGCGCAACTCGCTCAAGTACCCCTGCGGGTCATAGCGATAAGCCGTCTTTTGTCCTGAGCAGTCACGCGTGGCAATCAGCTGGCCTCGCTCATTCCAGCGCAACGAGCGGTCCTTGCCCTGCGCATCGACAATCCGCGCCAGTCTTCCCTGTTGATCATAGTCATAGCGGGTCTGTTGCCCGAGCGGGTCGATTTCGGCAAGCAGATTGCCCCGTCGATCATAGGTATAGCGACGCAACCGCCCTGCTCCGTCGGTGATACGGTCTGGCAAGGCCCAATGCTCGATGTAGCCGATGCTTTCACAACGCCCCAGGGGATCGGTCGTGGCGACCAGACGGCCAAGGGCATCGTAACCGTAGGACCACTCGCCCCCCTGTGCGTCGAGACTGCGGCGCAGCAATCCATCGACGTAGTCATACCGCCAGCATTGCCCCAAGGCATCACGGAAGGTATGGATTTCGTACAGCGCCCCCCAGTGATAATGCTCGGTGCGCCCCAGGCCGTCGACCACCTGGGTATGGCCTTGCTCAAGATCATAGGTGAAGCGGTACTCCTCGCCATCACTGCCCCAATGCCGCACCACACGCCACTCATGGTCTGGTTGTGCCTCAAGCAGTGGCGGCATGTGATAAGGCGTGCCGTCGAGGCTGCAGGGCTGACGACGGATGGCCGCAGAGGCGAAGCAGGCCCACTCGTACTGACGAATCGCGCCCGTGGGCAGCGTATGGCTGGCCAGCAATCCCTGGTCGGTGTAGGCGAAATGCCGCAGCACCCGCCCTTCGCCGTCGGCGACCTGTTCCAGTTGGCCCGCCGGGGTATACCCATACCGTGCCAGGCATTCCCGGCGCTCGACCACAAAGGCCTGGCCGGCCTGCAGGTACAGCCTGTGCACCGCCGACACGCGACGGGGTTGGGCTTCGGTGTAGTGCAGCTCGATGAATGTGCGAGCGAAACTGTCACCCAGAAACTGCAGGCGTCCCTGCGCGTCGTAGAACAGCTCCAGGGTATTGAGATTACGGTCGCCCAGCTTGACCAGCCGCGAGCGCCGGGGTTCCAGCGGATCGGTATGGAACACCTGATACAGTCCGCTGTTGATGTTCTCGACGATGGTGAAACCGTTGTCCTGATGGAAAAACGCCAAACCATCGAGAATGCTGACGAATGCGCTGCCGACCTGCAGGCGACCAAGCTCCAGCCGCGCACCCTCCTCGTCGACGTAGATCCACAGCTCTCCACCTTCCGGGTGCGCGACACGTTCCAGGCACACCTCGTAAGGCACGCTCCAGCCCATGCCGAACAAGCCATCGACACGTCTGTCGTTGCTGTCGTAGCGGCGCGCCCAGGTAATCGGCACCAGCGCCGCCAACCTGAAGTCCACATCCTCAGGACCGTCCTGGAACTTGCCGCCCGTGGACGGCGCCACTGGGTTGCCCACACCGCATCGGCGACCTTTGAGCATTCCCCTTCGACTGATGAGCATCCCCGCGATCAAGCCGATGATCTTCGCCGCGGCGCTCTTGCCATCATGGATGTCGCGCACTGTCAGCGTACCGCCGCCGATACGTACATTGGGCGAGAAGGTCATGCCGATGGGCCCGTCGCAGGTGGTCTTGTCCCCCACCCGGGCGGCGGGCTGGCCATTGATGAACACCTTGTCGGAGCCTTGGGCGACGAACTGTTCAGGCATCGGCGGGTGCTTGCTGCACACCGCCTTGTCCTGGGGCTTGGGGATCGTACCGGGTGCCGCGGGGGTCGTCACCGGTGGGTTGAAGATGCTGTTGATCTCCTGGGCCAGGCCGATCACCGGCAACACCATGGATGCCCCGACCATGGCGTACGCCCCGATATTTTCGAGGATCGACGGCTCCTCGCCCACGGCGGGCGCCTCGACCGGGCCACCGCTCACCCCGGCTGCGCGGGCGGCGAAGATGCCGTTGATGCGGGTATTGTGCGAGCCACTGCTGATGGCGCCGTAGGGCTCCGGGGGGAACAAGGAATTGCCGACCCAATTGCTGAAGTCGGATATGCGATCGCCGATACTCTTGTCCTCGCCACCCGGCAGCAGGCTGGCGGCACTGACCATGGCCCCGGCGATCAGCGGCGTGAGCACGGCGGCGGCACCGCCGGTACCGACCACCGCGACCACCGCGCCACCGATGGCGGCACCGACCGCGGCGACCGCCGCCGCATAGACCGCAGCCTCGACCAGGCCACTGACCAGCTCGGCCATCAGCGGCGGATGAAGAATGAGATCGCCCATGCGGGCGGCATGCAGGCTATCGTCCATGAAACCTGTGAAATCCTTGGCTACTGAGTGTGCAGCGTAGCACCGGCAAGGGTGGGTTTTACAGGGTGGCCCGGCGCCACATCGCCGCGTCAGCGCAGGGCTTGCCTGATCCTGTGGGAGCAGGCAAGCCCTGCGCTGACGGCAATGAGGCTACAACGCCTCCAGCTCCGCCATCAGGTCGCTCAACCGATCGACCTTGGCGTCGTCCAGCGCGCTGTCCTGCAAGCCACGCACATAGTCCGCCAGCTCTTGCACCGTGCTGCACTCGAACATTGCCCGCAACGGCACGTTCAACTGCAGGGCCTTCTGCACCCGCGAGGCGATCTGCGTTGCCAGCAGCGAATGCCCGCCCAGCTCGAAGAAGTTGTCGCGCACGCCCACCCGCTCGACCTTGAGCACATCGGCCCAGATGCCGGCGAGCGTCTCTTCAAGCTCATTGCGCGGCGCCAGGTAGGCCTGGCTGTGCTGGCCACCGATATCGATGGCAGGCAGCGCCTTGCGGTCGAGCTTGCCGTTGGCGTTGTGCGGCAGGCTGTCGAACCAGCCCCAGTGCAGCGGCACCATGTACTCCGGCAACTCGGCGCGCAGGCGCTGCTTGAGCTGGTCGAGCAGCGCGGTATCGGCACTGACGCCCTGGTGCGCCACCAGGTAGCCGACCAGGTGCTTGCCATTGACGCCCTCCTGCACGCCCACCGCCGCATCGCGCAGCTCCGGCTGTTCGTGCAGGCGCGCCTCGATCTCGCCCAGCTCGATGCGGTAGCCACGGATTTTGACCTGATGGTCGATGCGCCCGACGTATTCCAGCACGCCATCCGGACGGCGCCGCGCCAGGTCGCCGGTGCGGTACAGGCGCTCACCGGGGGCACCGTACGGGTGCGGGATGAACGCCTGGGCCGTGCGCAGCGGGTCGCCGACATAGCCACGGCCCACACCGGTACCAGCGACGCACAGCTCGCCCACCGCGCCTAGCGGCACCAGGGTCTGGTCTTCGCCGAGCAGGTACAGGCGGTTGTTGTCGGTCGGCGTGCCGATCGGCAGGTAGCTGCCCTGGGTCGAGGCGGCATCGACGCGGAAGAACGCCACGTCGTCCGAGCACTCCGCCGGGCCGTAGGCGTTGACCAGGCCGATGGCCGGGTAGCGCTGCAGCCACTGGGCGGCCAGCTCGGGCGGCATGGCCTCGCCGGTCGGCAGCATCCAGCGCAGCCCATCGAGGGCCTGGTGATCGTTGGCCAGCATGCCCTGGATCAGCGACGGCACACTCTCCAGCACTGTGATGCCGGTGGCCTGCACATGGCTCAGCAGGCCTTGCGGATCATGGGCGATGGCGTTCGGCACGATCTCCACACGGGCACCGAACAACGGCGCGGCGAGGAACTGCCACACCGAGATGTCGAAGCTCTGCGAGGCGGTCTGGGCGATCACGTCCTGCTCGTCCAGGGCCAGGTACGGCACCTTGCTCAGCTGGTTGTTGAGCATGCCGCGCTGCTCGACCATCACGCCCTTGGGCAGGCCGGTGGAACCGGAGGTGTAGATCACATAGGCAAGGTTGTCCGGCGCGCTGTGGATGCCAAGGTTATGGCTGGCCACGTTGCCTGCCTGCACGTCTTCCCAGACCAGCAGCTTCGGCCGCGCCGTGCCCGCTACCTCATCGAGCAGCTGGCGCGCCTGCTCGGCGCAGGCCGCGCTGCACACCAGCACTGGCGTGCGGCTGAGCTCGACGATACGTTGCAGGCGCGCTGCAGGCAGGCCCGGATCCAGCGGCAGGTAGCCAGCGCCGGCCTTGAAGCTGCCGACGATCATGCCCAGCAGCGCCAGGCCGCGCTCGGCCAGCAACGCCACCGGTTGGTCGATGGCCACGCCAGCCGCAACCAAAGCATGACCAAGCCGGTTGGCCGCCACGTTCAGGCCCGCATAGTCGTATGCGGCCGCCTCGCAACGGGCGACGGTGCGCTGCGGATGCGCGGCCACCCGTGCCTCGAACAGCTCGATGTAGCTCTGCTCCAGCGCATAGGCATGTTCGGTGCGGTTGCAGTCCTCGAGCAGGAAGCGTTGTTCGTCGGCCCCCAGCAGCGGCAGCTCGCCGACCTCGCCGTCGAAGCCCTCGACCAGCGCCAGCAGCAGGCGCTTGAATTCGGCGAGCAAGCGCTCGACGGTCGGGTAGTCGAAGTAGCGCTGGTCGAACGACAGGTGCAGGCCCAGGTCATCGCCCGGGTAGCACACCGCGGTCAGCGGGAAGTTGGTGTGGGTCCGGCCCGAATCGGAACTGGCGTCCAGGTGCTGGGCGTGGTCGAGCACCGCAGTTTCCACCGGGGCGTTCTCGAACACGAACAGGCTGTCGAACAACGGCTGGCCCTTGGGCAGTTCGCTGCATTCCTGGATCGCCACCAGCGGCAGGTACTCGTACTCACGCAACTGCATGTTGCGATCGAGCAAGCCTTGCAGCCACTGGCGCACGCTGCTGCGCTCGCCCGGCTGCGGCAACTGCACGCGCAGGGCGATGCTGTTGATGAACAGGCCGACCGTGCGCTGCATCTGCGGCAGGCTCACCGGACGCCCGGCCACGGTGACGCCGAATACCACGTCGCGCTCGCCGCTGTAACGGGCCAGGGTCAGCGCCCAGGCCGCCTGGGCGAAGGTGTTGACCGTCAGTTGGTGGGCCTGGGCCAGATCACGCAGGCGGGCGCCCTCGCTCACTTGCAGGCGGGTGTAGCAGTCACCCACGACCATGCCGTCTCCGGCGTGGTCATGGCGCAGCGGGCGGTCGCTGGGGATCGCCGTGGCGCGCTCGAAGCCGGCCAGGTTGGCCTGCCACCACTGGCGCGCCTCGTCGAGGTCCTGGCGCTGCAGCCAGCCGATGTAGTCGCGGTAGCGCGGCGGCACCGGCAACTGGGCCTGGCGCCCTTCGCCCAGGGCCTGGTAGATCTCGAAGAAGTCGTTCATCAGCAGCGAGCGGCACCAGGCATCGATGAGGATGTGGTGGTTGCTCATCATGAACCAGTAACGCGCATCGTCCACACGTACCAGGCGCAGGTGGAACGGTGCTTCGCGCAGCAGCTCGAAGCCGGCCTCGCGCTCCTCCTTGTGCAACGCTTGCAGGCGCGCTTCCTGGGTGTGCTCGTCGAGGCCGCGCCAGTCCTGATAGTCCACCGCGGTCTTGCCGGGTTTGTGGATGATCTGCAGCATCGCTTCGCCGGCGTTCCAGCTGAACGAGGCGCGCAACGCCTCATGGCGCGCCACCACCGCCTGCCAGGCCCGGGCGAAGCGCTCGGGATCTAGGGCGCTGTTGATGCGGTAGCGGTCCTGCATGTAGTAGATGCCGGTGCCCGGCTCGAGCAGGGTGTGCAGCAGCAGGCCTTCCTGCATCGGCGTCAGCGGGTAGACGTCCTCGATCTCGGCGGCCGGGATCGGCAGCGCGTCGATCTGCTCCTGAGTCAGTTGCGCCAGCGGGAAGTCCGAGGGGGTGAAGCTGCCGTTGCCGTCCGCCAGGCAGTGGGCGACCAAGGCCAGCAGCTCCTGGCGATAGGCCTCGGCCAGACGGGCGATGGTCGCCTCGTCATAGCGCTCGGCACTGAAGCTCCAGCGCAGTTGCAGCGCGCCGCCGTAGACCTGGCCATCGACGCTCAGCCAGTTCGGCAGCGGCGCATCCAGGTCATGGGCCAGGCCCGCCGGGGCATCCAGCGGCTGGAACAGTGCCGCCTGGTCGAACTGCTGGTCGAACTGGCCGAGGTAGTTGAAGGTGATCCGGGCCTGGGGCAAGGCGGCCATGCGCTCACGCCCGGCCTCGTCGGCCAGGTAGCGCAGCACACCGTAGCCCTGGCCTTTGTGCGGTACCTGGCGCAGTTGTTCCTTGATGCGCTTGATCGACGCGGCGCGGCCAACTTCGCCCTCAGCCATTACGGGGCTCAGGCTCAGTGGGTAGGCGTTGGTGAACCAGCCGACACTGCGGGTCAGGTCCATGTCCTCGAACAGACCATCGCGGCCATGGCCTTCCAGCTGCACCAATACTTGTTGGTCGCCGCTCCACTGGCACAGGGTACGGGCCAGGGCAGTCAGCAGCAGGTCGTTGACCTGGGTGTGATAGGCCGCCGGCGCCTGTTGCAGCAGCTGGCGGGTCTGCTCGACGTCCAGCTCGATGGCGATGCTGCGGGCATTACGGTGCAGGTTGTCGCCCTGGGGGTGGTCGCAGGGCAGTTCACGACGGGCGTTGCCCAGTTGCGCTTCCCACCAGCCCAGCTCGTCGCGCAGCGAGTCGCTGCCGGCATAGCTGGCCAGGCGCGCCGCCCAGTCACCCATGGCATGGGTCTTGGCGGCCAGGGTTTCACCGCGGTACAGCGCCTGCAGGTCTTCCAGCAGGACGCGCCAGGACACGCCGTCGACTACCAGGTGATGGATCGCCAACAGCAGGCGCTGGGCGCCCTGGTCATCGCTGACCAGCAAGGCGCGCAGCAGCGGCCCCTCGGCAAGGTCGAGGCTGCGCTGCACATCGGTATAGAACGCCTGGCAGTCCTCGAAATCGCTCACCGTCGCGGTCCATAGCAACGGCTGGGTGCTCGGCTGGGCGTACTCGGCCTGCCAGCGGCCGTTGGCCTGGCCAAAGCGCAGGCGCAGGCTGTCGTGGTGTTGCACCAGCGCGGCCAAAGCCCGCTCCAGCGCCTCGGCCTGCAATGGCTGGCGCACGCCGAGCAGCACCGCCTGGTTCCAGTGCTGCGGTTGCGGCACTTCGCTGTCGAAGAACCAGTGCTGGATCGGCGTCAGGCCGGTGCGTCCCTGACGTGCGCCCTGCTCGATCGCGCTCGGCGCCTCGCTGCGGGTCACCACGGCCGCCAGGGTCTGGATGGTCTGGTGCTGGAACAGGTCACGCGGGGTGAACTGCAGCCCCAGCTGGCGGGCACGGCTGACCACCTGAATCGACAGGATCGAGTCGCCGCCCAGTTCGAAGAAGTTGTCCTGCACGCCGATGCGGGGCAGGTTGAGCACCTCGCGCCAGATCTGCGCAAGTTGGCCTTCCAGCTCATTGGCCGGCGCCTGGTAATGCTGGCGCGCCTGCTCCAGATCCGGGGCCGGCAACGCGCGGCGGTCGAGCTTGCCGTTGCCCATCAGCGGCAGGCTGTCGAGCAGCACCAGGTGCGCCGGCACCATGTAGTCGGGCAGGTGCTGGCGGGCATCGGCCTTGACCGCCTCGCGCAGCAGGGCCTGGGCCTCGCCGTCGGCGCTGGCCTGCGGGCACACCAGGTAACCCACCAGCTGCTTGCCGCCCGGCAGGTCGAGGGCCAGGACTACCGTTTCCTCGACGTCGGCGTGCTCCTGCAGGCGGCTCTCGATCTCACCCAGTTCGATACGGAAGCCACGGATCTTCACCTGCTGGTCAGCACGCCCGACGTATTCCACCTGGCCATCGGCGCGCAGGCGCACCAGGTCGCCGGTACGGTACAGGCGACCACCGGCATGGCTGAACGGGTCGGCGACGAAACGCTCGGCGCTCAGGCCCGGACGGTCGTGGTAACCCTGGGCCAGGCCCGCGCCACCCACGTACAGCTCACCGATACCGCCCTGTGGCAAAAGGGCCAGATCGTCGTCGAGGATGTAGGCGGTGCGGGCACCGATGACCCGGCCGATCGGCACGCTGCCGGCGTCGACGGGTATCTGCTCCGGCGCCAGACAGGCCAGTGGCATCACCACGGTTTCGGTCGGACCGTAGGCATTGAAGAACTGCCGCGGCGCAAAGGCCTGGCGGATGCGTTGCAGGTGCTCGCCGGTCAAGGCCTCGCCACCGGTGATCACCAGGCGCACCGGCAATTGCTCGCCCTGCCCGGCCAGGTACTGGGCCAACTGGCTGCCGTAGCTCGGGGTGAAACCGAGCACGCTGACCTGCTGTTCACGCACCAGCTGGCAGATCTCCTCGGCGCCCCACTGGCCCTGGGCGCGCAGCACAACGCGGGCGCCACACAGCAGTGGTACCAGCAGGCGCTCGCTGGCGGCATCGAAATTGATCGAATAGAAGTGCAGCTCGCAGTCGTCGCTGTGCATGCCGAACTCGGCGATCACCGCCTTGCAGTGCATGGCGATCTCGCCATGGCTGACCACCACGCCCTTGGGCTTGCCGGTGGAGCCGGAGGTATAGATCAGGTACGCCTGGTGCTGCGGCAGGTTGAGGTTGTCCAGGGCCGCGTCGCTGTAGGCGGACAGGCTCGCGGCATCGTCCTCCAGGCTCCAGCGGGCGACGCCTGGCGGCAGTTCGCCCAAGGTCTCGAGCAACGCCCGTTGGCCGATCAGCAAGCCGAGGTGGCTGTCCTCGATCATGTAGCGCAGGCGGTCGAGGGGGTATTCCGGGTCCAGCGGCACGTAGGCGCCACCGGCCTTGAGAATGGCCAGCAGGCCCACCACCATCTCCAGCGATCGCTCCAGCGCCAGGCCTACTCGTACCTGCGGGCCGACGCCGCGCTCGCGCAGGGCCCGGGCGAGGCGATTGGCCTGCTGGTCGAGCTCTGCGTAGCTCAGGTGCTGGCCGGCAAAAGTCAGGGCCAGGGCCTGAGGGGTACGCTCAGCCTGGGCGGCGAACAGGCCGTGCAGCGTCTGGTCCAGCGCGAAGTCCTGCTCGCCCTGCAACTGGCCGATCAGCACCTGCTGCTCGGCATCAGCCAGCATCGGCAGTTCGCACAGGCGCTGCTGCGGATCGTCGATCAGCGCCACCAGCAACTGCTGCCAGTGCTCGGCCATGCGCGCGATGCGCGGTTCATCGAACAAGTCGCGGCTGTAGGTGAAGCAGCAGCCCAGGCGGCCGTCGAGGTCGGTGACCTCCAGGTACAGGTCGAACTTGGTGGCGCTGGCGTCGTTGACCAGATAGTCCACCTGCATGCCCACCAGCTCACGGCTCTGCTGGAAGGCCCAGCGCTGCACGTTGCACATCACCTGGAACAACGGGTTATAGGCGCTCGAACGCGGCGGCTGCAAGGCCTCGACCAGTTGCTCGAACGGCAGGTCCTGGTGCGACTGGCCATCGATGATGGTCTGGCGCACCTGGTCGAGCAGCGCGCCGGCGCTCATCTGGCCGTCCAGCTCGCAGCGCAGCACCTGGGTGTTGAGGAAGGCGCCGATCAACCCCTCGCTTTCCGGGCGGATGCGGTTGGCCACCGGCGCACCGATGCGCAGGTCGCGCTGGCCGCTGTAGCGGTGCAGCAACGCGGCCAGGGTGGCGGTCATGGTCATGAACAGGGTCAGGCCGCGCTGGCTGTTGAAGGCATGCACGCGCTTGACCAGCGCCGGATCCAGGTCGAAGCGGTACAGCTCGCCGCGGTGGCTCTGCACCGCCGGGCGTGGGCGGTCGGCGGGCAATGCCAGCACCGGGTGCTCGTCGCCCAGGCGGTCCTTCCAGTAAGCCAGCTGGCGATCGCCCTCGCCGCTTTCCAGCCATTGGCGCTGCCACACGCTGTAGTCGAGGTATTGCACAGGCAGCGGCGCCAGCGGCGACTCACGCTCGTCGACGAAGGCCTCGTACAGCTCGCCCAGTTCGCGGGCGAAGATGTCCATGGCCCAGCCTTCGGTGACGATATGGTGCAGGGTCAGGACGAAGTAGTGCTCACGCTCGCCGGCCTTGACCAGGCAGGCGCGCAGCAGCGGACCGCGCTCCAGGTCGAACGGCTGGTGCGCCTGGTCATCGGCCAGTTGTTGCAGGCGTTGCTGGCGGGCCTCGTCGGCCAGGGTACTGAAGTCATGCCAGTGCAGTTGCACGTGGCTGTCATCGGCCACGCACTGGTAAGGCTTGCCGTCGATGCTGGGGAAGGTGGTGCGCAGGGTTTCGTGACGCACGATCAACGCCTGCAAGGCGCGCTCGAAGGCGTCCACATGCAGCGCGCCCTGGAAGCGGGCCATGCCGCCGACGTTGTAGGCGGGGCTGTGCGGATCCATCTGCCAGAGGAACCACATGCGCTGCTGCGAGTACGACAGCGGCACCGCCTGGCGGCGGTCGACACGGGCGATGGCGCCTTGCAGGTTGCGTGCGCCGCAGCCCCGCAGACGGGCAATCTCGGCGCAGAACGCGCCCAGCTCGCTGGCCTCGAACAAGGCCTTGAGCGGCAACTCGACATCCAGCGCCTGGCGGGTGCGCGAGACGATCTGGGTGGCCAGCAGCGAGTGGCCGCCGAGGGCGAAGAAGTCATCCTGCAAGCCGACCTGCGGCCGGCCCAGCACTTCGCGCCAGATCGCCGCGACCTGTTGTTGCAACGCGCTTTGCGGCTCGACATGTTCACGTTGCTGCCAGACCGGGGCCGGCAGCGCCTTGCGATCGACCTTGCCGCTCGGCCCCAGGGGCAGCTGCGCAAGATGGATGAGTTGTGCCGGCACCATGTAGGCCGGCAGGCGCTCGGCCAATGCGGCCAGCAGCGCCTCGGTCTGCTCGACACCACTGTAGTAGCCCACCAGCTGGGCACCGACGGCATCCTTGTGGATCAGCACCAGTGCCTGGGCGACACCCGGCTCGGCCAGCAGCACCGCCTGCACCTCCTCCGGCTCGACGCGGAAGCCACGCACCTTGACCTGCTGGTCGAGGCGCCCCAGGTACTCCAGGGCCTGGCTCGGCACATGCCAGCGGGCGCGGTCGCCGCTGCGGTACAGCCGTGCGCCGTCGCCATCGGGCTGCGGCACGAAGCGCTCGGCGGTCAGCCCCGGGCGGCCGAGGTAGCCGCGGGCCAGGCCCGCGCCCCCCAGGCACAGCTCGCCGGGCACGCCCGGCGCGGTCAACTCGAACTCATCGTCCAGCACCCGGCACAGCACGTTGCCCAGCGGGCGACCAATGGGCGAGCGCTCGCCGTCATTCGCCTGGCAGTGCCAGTGGGTGACGTTGATCGCGGTTTCGGTCGGGCCGTAGCGGTTGTGCAGTTGCGCCTGTGGCAGCAGTTGCAGCACGCGGTCACGCAAGGCCGCGGACAGCGCCTCGCCACCGGAGAACAACCGGCGCAGGCTGGTGCAGCCGGCGGCCAACGGCTCCTGGACGAACACCTGCAGCAACGGCGGCACGAAGTGCAGCGTGGTCACCGCGTGTTGCTGGATCAGCTGGGCGATGCGCTGCGGATCACGATGTTCGCCGGGGCCGGCCAGGACCAGCTTGCAACCGGTGAGCAGCGGCCAGAAGCACTCCCACACCGACACGTCGAAGCTGATCGGCGCCTTCTGCATCAGCACGTCGCTGTCATCCAGCGCATAGCTGGCCTGCATCCACTGCAGGCGCTCGGCCAGCGCGGCATGGGTATTGCCTACGCCCTTGGGCTGGCCGGTGGAACCGGAGGTGTAGATCACATAGGCCAAGTTGTCGCCGTGCAGGTGCAGGCCGGGGGCCTGGCTTGGCCAGCTGTCCAGGTGCAGCTGGTCGAGGGCGATGGCGCTCACGCCTTCGACCTGCGGCAGTTTGTCGAGCAGGCTGCTGTGGCTGAGCAGCAGGCCGGCCTGGCAATCACCGAGCATGTAGGCCAGGCGCTCGGCCGGGTAGTCGGTATCCAGCGGCACGTAGGCGCCTCCGGCCTTGAGAATGGCCAGCAGGCCGACCAGCAGCTGCGGCGAACGCTCCAGGGCAATCGCCACGCAAGTGTCCGGACCGACGCCCTTGTCGCGCAGGTAGTGCGCCAGGCGGTTGGCCTGCTGGTGCAGTTCGGCATAGCTCAGCTGACCACCCTCCCACACCAGCGCGGTGCGTTCGGGGGTCATGCGGGCCTGTTCATTGAGTTGCTCGACCAGCAGGCGCGGCGCGCTCGCCATGGGCGCCTGGCCCCACTCGAGCAGTTGCGTCTGGCTGTGCTCGTCGAGCAGGCGCACCTCGCCGAGGGGCAACTGCGGCTCGGCGCAGACCTGCTCGAGCAAGGCCAGCAGATGGCTGGCCAGGCGTTTGACGGTGGCCGCCTCGAACAATCCGGCGGCGTAGTCGAAGGCCAGCGTCAGGCGGCCCTGGTGGTCTTCCTCGCTGTGCAACTGCAGGTCGAACTTGGCTTCGCGGCTGTGCCAGGGCAGCTCTTCGGCCAGCACGCCGGGCAGGCGGCGCAACGCCGACAGGTCGCGTTGCTGGTGATTGAACATGACCTGGAACAGACCCTGTTCACGGGCCTGCGGCAGCGCCTCGAGCAGTTGCTCGAAGGGCAGGTCCTGATGGGCCTGGGCCTCGAGTGTGACCTGGCGTGCCTGGGCCAGCAGCCCGGCGAACGGCAGACGGCCGTCGAGCTCGGCGCGCAGCACCTGGGTGTTGATGAAGAAACCAACCATGCCCTGGGTTTCCAGGCGCGGACGGTTGGCATTGGGCACGCCGATACGGATATCGCCTTGGCCGCTGTAGCGGTGCAGCAGGGCCTGCCAGCCGGCCAGCAGGACCATGAACAGGCTGGCCTGCTGGTCGCGGGCCAGATCCTTGAGGGCGCTGGTCAGCGCCGCAGGCACCTTGAGCGTGTGGCGCGCGGCAAGGCTGTGCTGCCGGCTGGCGCGGGGCTGGTCGGTACACAGGTCGAGCACCGGCAGTTCATCACCCAGCTTGTTCTTCCAGTAGTCGAGCTGGCGGGCGCTTTCGCCATCGGCCAGCCACTGGCGCTGCCACTGACCGTAGTCGGCGTAGCCCAGCGTCAGTTCGGGCAGTTGCACAGCCTGGCCCTGGGCCGCGTACAGACGGGCGAACTCATCCAGCAGGATGTTCAGCGACCAGCCGTCGGCGACGATGTGGTGCAGGGTCACCCACAGCTGGTGTTCTTCGTCGTCCAGGCGGGCCAGGGTCACCCGCAGGAGCGGCCCCTGGCGCAGATCGAAGGGCTGCTGCGCCTCATCCTCGCGGCGCGCGGCCACCTCGGCGGGAGACTGCCCTTCGAGCTCCAGATGACGCAGGGTGAACGCCTGGCTCGGCAGGATGCGTTGCACGGCCTGGCCGTCGACTTCGTCGAACAGCGTGCGCAAGGATTCATGGCGTGCCACCAGAGCCTGGAAGCTGGCCTGCAGCGCCGCGACATCCAGCTCGCCGCGCAGGTGCAGGCCAGCGGGGATGTTGTAGGCGGCGGACTGCGGCTCCAGTTGCCACAACAGCCACAGGCGGTTCTGTGCCAGCGACTGCGGCAGGGCCTGGTCGCGAGCCTGGGTTTCGATGGTGCCGGCGGCGCTGCCACCTTCGGCGAGGACGGCCGCCACGGCGGCGCTGTACTCGGCCAGGGTCGGTGCCTCGAACAGGGTACGCAGGCTGAGCTGGATGCCCAGTTCGTCACCCAGGCGCGCGGTTACCTGGGTGGCCGCGATGGAGTTGCCACCCAGCAGCAGGAAGTGGTCGTCCGCCGCCACCGCCTCGACCTTGAGCAGTTCACGCCAGATACCCGCGATCCGTGCCTGCAGGTCGTCACCGGCCACGCCATTGCCCTGCTCCGTTTGCGCCGTCGGGAACCGCGCATAGATATCCAGGCTGCTGTCGTTCATGCGCAGGCGGCAGGCCGAGCGCTGCAGCTTGCCGCTGGAGGTCTTGGGCAAGGCACCCGGGTTGAGCAGCAACACCACGGCCGGCGCCTGGCGGCAGGCATCGGCAATGACCCGGCGCAGGGTATTGATCAGCGCCTCGGGCGTGTGCGCCTTCTGCACATTGCGGCTGATCTCCACCGCCACGCCGATGCCCTCCTCGCCCTGGTCGTCGACGGCGAACACCGCTACCCGGCCCTTGCGCAGCACATCGACTTCACGCTCGAGGGTCTTTTCCAGGTCTTGCGGATAGATATTCTGGCCACGGACGATAAGCATGTCCTTCAGCCGCCCGGTGACGAACACTTCGCCATCGCGCATGAAGCCGAGATCGCCGGTGCGCAGCCAAGTCTGGCCGTCACGCTCGACAAAGGTCCGGGCGCTGGCCTCGGGGTTGCGCCAGTAGCCCAGGGCGATACTCGGGCCGCCGGCCCAGATCTCGCCGACCCGGTTGTCCTCCAGCACCTCCAGGCGCTGCGGGTCGACAATGCACACCGCGTGGCCCGGCTGCGGGTAGCCGCAGCTCATCAGCACGCTGCCCTGGCCGGGCTCGGCGCGGTTGGCGGCGAAGGCCCCGGCATCCAGTTCCAGGGCGCCGATGCCCTGGCCACGGCGACTGCCGCTGACGAACAGGGTGGCCTCGGCCAGGCCGTAGCTGGCGAAGAAGCTGCTGGCGTCGAAGCCACAGGCGGCAAATTTTTCGGCGAAGGTGTCGAGGCTGTCCTGGCGGATCGGCTCGGAACCGGAATAGGCCACGCGCCAGCGGCTCAGGTCCAGTCCGGCGAGTGCCGCCTCGCTGACGCGCTCGCTGCACAGTCGGTAGGCGAAATCCGGGCCACCGCTGATGGTGCCGCCGTAATCGCTGATCGCCTGCAGCCAGCGCAGCGGTCGGGCGAGGAAGTAACCCGGCGACATCAACACGCAAGGCACGCCGCTGAAGATCGGCTGCAGCAGGCCACCGATCAGGCCCATGTCGTGGTACAGCGGCAGCCAGCTGACGATCACGTCGTCCGGGTTCAGGTCGATGCCGAATCCCTGGCGGATCAGCTGTTCGTTGGCCACCAGGTTGCCGTGGCTGACCTGCACACCCTTGGGCAACGCGGTGGAGCCGGAGGTGTATTGCAGGAAGGCGATGTCTCTGCCTTCCAGCCTCGGTTCGCGCCACTGCGCGGCCAGCTGCGAATCCAGGCGGTCCACGGCCAGCAGGCTCGGAGCGTTGGCCCCGGCCAGGGCCTCGAGGCCCTGCAAACTGTCACACAGCGCCTCTACCGTCAGCAGCAGGCGCGGCTCGGCGTCGTCGATGATCGACAGCAAGCGTTCCTGATGGTGCTGGCGCGAAGACTCCGGCGGGTAGGCCGGCACGGCGATCACCCCGGCGTACAGGCAGCCGAAGAACGCCGCGACATAGTCCGGCCCACTAGGGAACAGCAGTACCGCACGCTCGCCGAACCCGGCTCGCGCCTGCAACGCTGCGGCGATGGTCCGCGCACGCTGGTCGAGGTCCCGATAACTGAGCACCGCCTGCTCGCCGGGCGCGTCAGCGAGGAAGCGCAAGGCGATGCGCTCCGGGGTCTGGGCGGCGCGTTGCGCCAGGGCCTGGACCAGCGAGTGCGGGAGTTCGAAGGCGTCCGTCATGGAATGTTCCTGCCAGTGTCTGGGTGAGTCGCGCCTGACTGGCCCGCGCACGACAGGCGGGCAGTGTTCGGCAGCCGAGATGTACACAGGGGAACGGATGGGCGGGGGAAGAAATTAGGACCGTCGGGAAGGCTGGAAAGGCCGGACGTAGAGGCAAATGTTGAAGCGTTTCACAGGTTGAAGCTTAGAACCAAAATGGATAGAAACTCATTAACTTTCGTATTTGACAATCATTATCATTACGAATAGTTTGTCGCACGTCGTAGGAAGCCTCCTCCAGAGGTGCGCTCCCTCTCCTCTCTGAGACAAGGTGATTTCCATGGCGGAACAACTATCCACAAGTAAGTGCGATTCACCATTACTCCAGGCATTCGTCGACAACCGCAGCATCCTGGTCAAGATCGCAGCCCGCATCACCGGCTGCCGCTCCCGCGCCGAGGATGTGGTGCAGGATGCCTTCTTCAGGCTCAGCGCCGCCCCGCAGATCACCTCATCGTTCAAGGCCCAGCTCAGCTACCTGTTCCAGATCGTGCGCAACCTGGCCATCGATCACTACCGCAAGCAGGCCATGGAACTCAGGTACTCCGGCAGCGAGGAGGAAGGGATGAACGTGGTCATCCAGAACGCCTCGCCCGAGGCCACCCATATCAACCTCGCGACCTTGGAACACATTGCCGACGCCCTCGACGAACTGCCAAAACGCACCCGCTACGCCTTCGAGATGTACCGCCTGCATGGCGTACCGCAGAAGGATATCGCCAAGGAGCTGGGGGTCTCGCCGACGCTGGTCAACTTCATGATCCGCGATGCGCTGATCCATTGCCGCAAGAGCAGCCGCTTGGGCTGAGGCCGTCATCGCGGGGCAAGCCCGCTCCAACAGGGGCGTGTTTGCCTTGGGCACTGCAACAGCCTGCCCACTCCATACTGAATACGCGACGGCCTTGCCGAAATTTAGGCTCCTAGTCGTGCGGCGCTTCGACGGTGATCTGGTAAGGCTGGAAGATCCGCAGCAGCTCGCCGTTTTCCCGCAGCTGGCGCAACAGGCTGGCGAACGCCTCGGGGCTGATGGACGCCCCTGGGCGCAGCAGCGCGTAGTGATGGTAGACCTGGTCGACCCGTTGCGAGGCCAGCAACTGGCCGGCACTGTCCGGGTTGCGCCTGAGAAAATCGCTGAGGTACGAACGGGTGACCAGGGCGATGTCCGCACGCCCACGCTCGACCATGTTCAGGTTGCTGTCGTGGGAATAGGTCAGGGTCGCCCTGTAGCGTTTCTTCAACCAGGCCGGGTCCGGGTTGAAATCGGCGAAAGCGTAGTGGTAGCCATTGAACAGCGCCAGGCGCTTGCCTTCGAGATCGTCGAAGTAGTGCTGGTCACGCCCGGCCTGCTGACGGCTGACGAACACCTCGGCATCTTCCAGCCCCATGTCCACGGTCTTGTGGGCAATCTCCTGCCAGCCCCACTGCGGGTTCTCGAAGATCGCCATGTCGGTGCGGCCTTGCTGGAAGTCGCCAAAGCGCCGGGGAATCGAGGTGGGCACCAGGACGAAACGGTGCCGGGACTGCAAACGGTTCAACGCCTCGACCAATTGCGGCAGCAAACCGGTATCGGCACCCTGTTCGGGGCGCACGGTATACGGGGGAAAGTGCGCCGCCCCGATCTTCACTTCCAGCACCTCGTCTGCCCGCGCCGCACCACCCAGCGCTACCGCAACGAACAACAGCAGGGAAGAGGAAATCTTGACGCTGGGCAGTGGGATCAAGTCGAGACACTCATCACGGGTAGGGGCCTGAATGCGCCTAAACTAGGCGTTTTCCCACATGGGCACAACCGCCGAATATGCCAAAGTGCCAGGGGATGCCGTGGCTCTCGACTTTGGCTACGCTCTACCGGCCGGCCCGCTCAGATCAGCGCGCCGGCCTTTGTGCATTGAAGGGGAGCCTGGCATGGGCCACTGGTTGGTGATCGACCTGGAAGCCACCACCGACGACGGTGGCTGGCCGGTCACGGAGATGGAAATCATTGAAATCGGCGCAAGCCTGGTCACCCGCGAAGGGCGCGAGGTCGATCACTTCCAGCGTTTCGTGCGCCCCAGGCGGCGGCCGCAGTTGACGCCATTCTGCTGCGAACTGACCCACATCACCCAGGCCGACGTCGATGGCGCGGAGAAATTCGACCGGGTCTGGCGCCAGTTCGAACAATGGCTGCAGCCGCACCAGGCGCAGTTGCAGGCGTGGGTCAGCTGGGGCGACTACGACCGCAAGCAGCTGCTGCAGGAATGGCAACTGCACCATGTGCGCAGCCTGCTGGAACAACTGCCGCACATCAACCTCAAGCAACGCTTCGCCAAGGCCCGCCACCTGCAGCGCCCGGCGGGCCTGAACAGCGCCTTGCAACTGGCCGGCCTGCAGTTTTCCGGGCAGCAGCACCGAGCCCTGGAAGACGCCCGCAACACCGCCCGCCTGCTGCCCTTGAGCCTGCCGCCGGGCACGGCGTGAAACAGATGACGCTGGGGCGGGCCTTGGGCATACTGGCTAGCCTTTTTTCATTGCTTTTTCAGGAGTCGCCCGATGTTCAAGGTCAATGAGTACTTCGATGGCACCGTCAAGTCGATCGCCTTCGAAGGCAAGGAAGGTCCAGCCACCGTGGGCGTGATGGCCCCGGGCGAGTACGAGTTCGGCACCGCCAAGCGCGAAATCATGCATGTGGTCTCCGGCGCCCTGAGCGTGAAGCTGCCAGGCAGCGACAACTGGGAAACCTTCAACGCTGGCGACAAGTTCAACGTGGCCGCCGACAGCAAGTTTCAACTGAAGGTGGCCGTGGACACTGCCTACCTGTGCGAGTACCGCGACTAAGCACCAACCTGTAACGGCCTCATCGCCGGCAAGCCGGCTCCCACAGGGACGGCGCTTGGCTTGAGGGCAGCGTGGTCGGAGTGGGAGCCGGCTTGTCGTGGCGACGAACCGTGGCGATGGGCTGCAAAGCAGCCCCAAGCGGCCTAGACCTTGAGAAACGCCGCCACCCGCTCCGCCGCCGCCTGCATATGCTGCTCATGGCTGAACCCCGACGCCTTCAGCGGCTTCAGATCATGGTCCGCCGCCGCCAGCCAGCTCACCTCGATCGCCGGCGATAGCGCATACCCCTCGACCGCCTCGCGATTGCCCAGGGCATCCCGCTCGCCCTGCACGATCAGCGTGCGTGTGCGCAGGCCTGCAAGATGCTCCACGCGAGGTTTCTCCGGCTTGCCAACGGCATAGAACGGATACCCCAGGCACACCAGCGCATCGGCGCCCAGTTCATCAGCCAACAGGCTGGCCATGCGCCCTCCCATGGACTTGCCACCTATGGCCAACGGGCCTGCGGCTAAACGCCGCACCTGTTCGTATACAGTCCGCCAGGACTCCAGCAACACCTTCTGCGGATTGGGCGGCCGCTTGCCGCCGTTCAACCGTCGTTCGGCCATGTAGGGAAACTCGAAGCGCACCACCCCTACCCCTTGCCCCGCCAGCCTTTGCGCCATGTCCTCCATGAACCCGCTGTCCATCGGCGCACCGGCGCCGTGGGCCAGGATCAGGCAGCCGCAAACGCCGCGATCCGCCGGAATTTGCGGAGGATCGCAGCGCAAGCCTGGGACATTTCCGATCTTCGCCCATTGATCCCCGTCAATACCGGCACTTTGCCCATTAATCATGCTTGCCTCGCTGTCTAGCCTGCCTATAACCGTGGATGGGAACCCATACATGAACACAACCAGCAGTACCGCCTACAACTATCAGGTGGTCCGCCAATTCGCCATCATGACGGTGGTGTGGGGCATCGTCGGGATGGGGCTCGGCGTCTTCATTGCCGCCCAGCTCGCCTGGCCCGCCTTCAACCTTGACCTGCCGTGGACCAGCTTCGGCCGCCTGCGACCCTTGCATACCAACGCGGTGATCTTCGCCTTCGGTGGCTGTGCCCTGTTCGCCACCTCGTATTATTCGGTGCAACGCACCTGCCAGACCACCCTGTTCGCACCGCGCTTGGCCGCGTTCACCTTCTGGGGCTGGCAACTGGTGATCCTGCTGGCGGCCATCAGCCTGCCGCTGGGCTACACCAGCACCAAGGAGTACGCCGAACTGGAGTGGCCGATCGACATCCTGATCACCATCGTCTGGGTCGCCTATGCCGTGGTCTTCTTCGGTACGCTGATGAAGCGCAACACCAAGCATATCTATGTCGGCAACTGGTTCTTCGGCGCCTTCATCCTGACCGTGGCGATCCTGCATATCGTCAACAACCTGGAAGTACCGGTCAGCCTGACCAAGTCCTACTCGCTGTACGCCGGCGCCACCGATGCCATGGTGCAGTGGTGGTACGGCCATAACGCCGTGGGCTTCTTCCTCACCGCCGGCTTCCTGGGGATGATGTACTACTACGTGCCCAAGCAGGCCGAACGTCCGGTGTATTCGTATCGCCTGTCGATCGTGCACTTCTGGGCGCTGATCACCCTGTACATCTGGGCAGGCCCGCACCACCTGCACTACACCGCGCTGCCGGACTGGGCGCAGTCGCTGGGCATGATCATGTCGCTGATCCTCCTGGCACCGAGCTGGGGCGGCATGATCAACGGCATGATGACCCTCTCGGGCGCCTGGCATAAGCTGCGCAGCGACCCGATCCTGCGCTTTTTGGTCGTCTCGCTGGCGTTCTACGGCATGTCCACCTTCGAAGGCCCGATGATGGCCATCAAGACGGTCAACGCCCTGTCCCACTACACCGACTGGACCATCGGTCACGTCCACGCCGGCGCGCTCGGCTGGGTGGCGATGATCTCCATCGGCGCGCTGTACCACACCATCCCGAAAGTGTTCGGCAAGGAGCGCATGTACAGCCTCGGGCTGATCAACGCGCACTTCTGGCTGGCCACTATTGGCACCGTGCTCTACATCGCCTCGATGTGGGTCAACGGCATCGCCCAGGGCCTGATGTGGCGCGCGGTCAACAGCGACGGCACGCTGACCTACTCGTTCGTCGAAACCCTGGTGGCCAGCCACCCAGGCTTCGTCGTGCGCTTCGTCGGCGGCGTGATCTTCCTCAGCGGCATGTTCCTGATGGCCTGGAACACCTGGCGCACCGTGCGTGCCCCGGCTGCCGAGCAAGCCACCGCCAACGCCCAGCTGGCTTGAGGAGTAGAGCCTGATGAAACACGAAGTCGTTGAGAAAAACATAGGCCTGATGGCCCTGCTGATGGTGTTCGCCGTCAGCATCGGCGGCCTGACCCAGATCGTCCCGCTGTTCTTTCAGGACGTGACCAACAAGCCGGTCGAAGGCATGAAGCCCTACACCGCCCTGCAGCTCGAAGGCCGCGACATCTACATCCGCGAAGGCTGCGTCGGCTGCCACTCGCAGATGGTCCGGCCGTTCCGCGCCGAAACCGAGCGCTACGGCCACTACTCGGTGGCCGGCGAAAGCGTCTGGGATCACCCGTTCCTGTGGGGCTCCAAGCGCACCGGCCCGGACCTGGCCCGGGTCGGCGGGCGCTACTCGGACGACTGGCACCGTGCGCACCTGTACAACCCACGCAACGTGGTGCCTGAGTCGAAGATGCCGTCCTACCCGTGGCTGGTGTCCTCGCAAGTCGACAACAGCCACACCGACGTCAAGATGCGCGTCCTGCGCAACCTGGGCGTGCCGTACACCGACGACGACATCGCCGGTGCCAAGGACGCGGTCAAGGGCAAGACCGAGATGGACGCGCTGGTCGCCTACCTGCAGGTGCTCGGCACCGCGATCAAGAACAAGAGGTGAGCGCGATGGAAATGGACATCGGCATGATCCGCGGCCTGGGCACTTTGGTGGTGATGATCGCCTTCATCGGCTTGTCGCTCTGGGTGTTCAACCGCCGCCGCGACCGTGATTTCGCCGAAGCGCGCCTGCTGCCCTTCGTCGACGACCGCCTGCCCCCCGCCGGGCAGGAACCTGCTGCAATGAGGAGTACCCGGCAATGACCACCTTCTGGAGTACGTACATCAGCGTACTGACCATCGGCAGCCTGATCGGCCTGACCTGGCTGCTGCTCGGCACCCGCAAGGGCCAGAGCAGCGACACCACCGACCAGACCATGGGCCACAGCTTCGATGGCATCGAGGAGTACGACAACCCGCTGCCGAAATGGTGGTTCTGGCTGTTCGTCGGCACCCTGGTATTCTCGGTCGGTTACCTGATCCTCTACCCGGGCCTGGGCAACTGGAAAGGCATCCTGCCCGGCTACGAGAACGGCTGGACCCAGGTGGACGAGTGGCAGAAAGAGATGGACAAGGCTGACGCCAAGTTCGGCCCGATCTTCGCCAAGTATGCCGCCATGCCGGTGGAGGAAGTGGCCAAGGACCCGCAGGCGCTGAAGATGGGCAGCCGGCTGTTCGCCTCCAACTGCTCGGTGTGCCACGGCTCCGACGCCAAGGGCTCGTACGGTTTCCCCAACCTGACCGACAAGGACTGGCGCTGGGGCGGCGAGCCGGAGACCATCAAGGCCTCGATCATGAACGGCCGCCACGGCGTGATGCCGGGCTGGGCCACGGTGATCGGTGAGCAGGGCGTGGCAGATGTCGCCGCGTTCGTGCTGACCAACCTCGATGGCCGCAGCCTGCCGGAAGGCGTCAAGGCCGACCCGGCCAAGGGCCAGGAGATCTTCGCCAGCAATTGCGTGGCCTGCCACGGCCCCGCAGGCAAGGGCACCCCAGCCATGGGCGCACCCGACCTGACCCACCCGCAGGCGTTCATCTACGGCTCGAGCTTCGCCCAGCTGCAGCAGACCATCCGCTACGGCCGCCAGGGCCAGATGCCCGCGCAGCAGGATATCCAGGGCAATGACAAGGTTCACCTGCTGGCGGCCTATGTCTACAGCCTGTCGCAGGATGAAGTGCCGGAAACCGTAACCGCCAAGTAAGCAAGCGCAACACCCCTGTGGGAGCAAGACCGCTCCCACAGGCCCGCTCTACCCTCCCCGCCTTGCACCCCCTCCGAACACAACTAAGCTTGTTGCCACAGTGGCTCCGCTCGCAGCGACCGGAACAGACGTGGTGCACAGCCTGACATCACGCATCCAACCTGGACGCTCGAGCCTGCGGCTTTGGGATGTGCCTTGCGCGCCCGTCCCAAGAACAAAAGCTTGACCGAACGATCAGAAAAACATGGAAAACGGTACACATTACAAATATTTATTTGTGTACAATCGTTCGGCCCCCAACGCCACGGGACGGTGGCGAAAAGGGCCTGGACACGGGTCGGCGTACACAACTTGCGTTGCCATAACCCTGGTGGTTATCAATACTGGCGCCGATTTACCAACCAACAAGAACACCCAAACCGTGGAACCTTAGAATGAGCACTGCAATCAGTCCGACTGCTTATAACTATAAGGTCGTCCGCCAGTTCGCCATCATGACGGTGGTCTGGGGGATCCTTGGCATGGGGCTCGGCGTCTTCATCGCCTCGCAACTGGTATGGCCCCAGCTCAACCTGGACCTGCCATGGACGAGCTTCGGCCGCCTGCGCCCGCTGCACACCAACCTGGTGATTTTCGCCTTCGGTGGCTGTGCCCTGTTCGGCACCAGCTACTACGTGGTGCAGCGCACCTGCCAGACCCGCCTGATATCCGACAGCATGGCCGCCTTCACCTTCTGGGGTTGGCAGGCGGTAATCGTCGGCGCGCTGATCACCCTGCCGATGGGCTTCACCACCACCAAGGAATACGCCGAGCTCGAGTGGCCGCTGGCGATCCTGCTGGCCATCGTCTGGGTCACCTACGCCCTGGTGTTCTTCGGCACCATCGTCAAGCGCAAGACCAAGCACATCTATGTCGGCAACTGGTTCTACGGCGCCTTCATCGTGGTCACCGCGATGCTGCACATCGTCAACCACATCTCGCTGCCGGTGAGCCTGTTCAAGTCCTACTCGGCCTACGCCGGGGCCACCGACGCGATGATCCAGTGGTGGTACGGCCACAACGCCGTGGGCTTCTTCCTCACCACCGGTTTCCTGGGGATGATGTACTACTTCGTGCCCAAGCAGGCCGAACGGCCGATCTACTCCTATCGCCTGTCGATCGTGCACTTCTGGGCGCTGATCACCCTGTACATCTGGGCCGGCCCCCACCACCTGCACTACACCGCGCTGCCGGACTGGGCGCAGTCGCTGGGCATGGTGATGTCGATCATCCTCCTGGCGCCGAGCTGGGGCGGCATGATCAACGGCATGATGACCCTGTCGGGCGCCTGGCATAAGCTGCGCACCGACCCGATCCTGCGCTTCCTCGTGGTGTCGCTGGCGTTCTACGGCATGTCCACCTTCGAAGGCCCGATGATGGCCATCAAGACGGTCAACTCGCTGTCGCACTACACCGACTGGACCATCGGCCACGTCCACGCCGGCGCCCTCGGCTGGGTGGCGATGATCTCGATCGGCGCGGTCTACCACATGATCCCGAAACTCTACGGCCGCCAGCAGATGCACAGTGTCGGGCTGATCAACGCGCACTTCTGGCTGGCGACCATCGGCACCGTGCTGTACATCGCCTCGATGTGGGTCAACGGCATCACCCAGGGCCTGATGTGGCGCGCCATCAACGACGACGGCACCCTCACCTACTCCTTCGTCGAAGCCCTGCAGGCCAGCCACCCGGGCTTCATCGTTCGCGCCCTGGGCGGTGCGTTCTTCGCCTCCGGCATGCTGCTGATGGCCTACAACGTGTACCGCACCGTGCGCGCCGCCAACCCGGTGGAGGCTGAGGAAGCCACCAAGATCGTCGTCGTGGGAGCCCACTGATGAAGCATGAAGCAGTCGAGAAGAACATTGGCCTGATGGCCTTCTTCATGGTCATCGCCGTCAGCGTCGGCGGCCTGACCCAGATCGTCCCGCTGTTCTTCCAGGACGTCACCAACAAGCCGGTCGAGGGCATGAAGCCACGCACCGCGCTGGAGCTCGAAGGCCGCGACATCTACATCCGCGAAGGCTGCGTCGGTTGCCACTCGCAGATGATCCGCCCGTTCCGCGCCGAAACCGAGCGCTACGGCCACTACTCGGTAGCCGGTGAAAGCGTCTGGGACCACCCGTTCCTGTGGGGCTCCAAGCGCACCGGCCCGGACCTGGCGCGGGTCGGCGGGCGCTACTCGGACGACTGGCACCGTGCGCACCTGTACAACCCGCGCAACGTGGTGCCGGAGTCGAAGATGCCGTCGTACCCGTGGCTGGTCGAGCACAAGCTCGACGGCAAGGACACCGCCAAGAAGATGGAAGTGCTGCGCACCCTGGGCACCCCCTACACCGATGAAGACATCGCCGGCGCCGCCGACGCGGTCAAGGGCAAGACCGAGATGGACGCCCTGGTCGCGTACCTGCAAGGCCTTGGCACCCTCATCAAGAGCAAACGGTGACCGTGATGGATATCGGGATGATTCGCGGCCTGGGCACCGTCGTGGTGCTGGTGGCCTTCGTGGGCCTGGCGCTGTGGGTGTTCAGCCCGCGGCGCAAGAAGGAGTTCGACGAGGCAACGCAATTGCCGTTCGCGGACGATCCCGAAGCCACCCGTCACGTCGAGCAAGCACAAGCTTCTAGGAGCAAACAACAATGACAACCTTCTGGAGTCTGTACGTCACCGTCCTGACCCTGGGCACCATCTTCGCCTTGACCTGGCTGCTGCTGTCGACCCGCCGGGGCCAGCGCGAGGAAATCACCGACGAAGTCGTCGGGCACGCCTTCGACGGCATCGAGGAGTACGACAACCCCCTGCCGAAATGGTGGTTCTGGCTGTTCGTCGGCACCGTCGTCTTCGCCCTCGGCTACCTGGTGCTCTACCCAGGCCTGGGCAACTGGAAAGGCATCCTGCCGGGCTACGCCTACGTCGACAACGAAAAGAAGACCGAGTTTTCCAACGGCCAGGCCGGCTGGACCGGCGTGCACGAGTGGGAAAAGGAAATGGCCAAGGCCGACGCCCGCTTCGGGCCGATCTTCGCCAGGTTCGCCGCCATGCCGGTGGAGGAAGTGGCCAAGGATCCGCAGGCACTGAAGATGGGCGCGCGCCTGTTCGCCTCCAACTGCTCGGTATGCCACGGTTCCGATGCCCGCGGCGCCTACGGCTTCCCCAACCTGACCGACAACGACTGGCGCTGGGGGGGTGAGCCGGAGACCATCAAGACCACCATCATGAACGGTCGTCATGGCGTGATGCCGGGCTGGGCCACGGTCATCGGCGAACAGGGCGTGGCGGATGTGGCGGCCTTCGTGCTGACCAACCTCGACGGTCGCAAGCTGCCCGAGGACGCCAAGGCCGACCCGGCCAAGGGCAAGGAAATCTTCGCCACCAACTGCGTGGCCTGCCACGGCCCCGAAGGCAAGGGCACCCCGGCGATGGGCGCGCCCAACCTGACCCACCCGCAAGCGTTCATCTACGGTTCGAGCTTCGCCCAGTTGCAACAGACCATCCGCTATGGTCGCCAGGGCCAGATGCCGGCCCAGGCGCAGATGCAGGGCAACGACAAGGTGCATCTGCTGGCGGCGTACGTGTATAGCCTGTCGCACCAGGAACAGCAGCAGGCCCCACAAGCCGAGTGATGTCGAACCATGGGAGCGGCGGCACGCCGCTCCCATGGCTGTTTCAGCACATGCAAAAACAGCCGCGACTGACATGGATCAATTGACACCCGCCATAACACGATTCACACCACGAACCCAACGCGACTAAGTGTCGCAGTGCGCCCCGCATGCGCTATCACAGGCGTATCATGGGCCGCAGAGCGCTAGCAGAACGCGCGAGACTGCGGCCGGCACGCACTGGCCGCGGCATTTCTCCACTGCCGTGGGACTTGATGATGAGCAAGCAAATTCCGGTACATGACGTCACCCCGCCTGCCAGCAAAGGGAAGGATTCCGTCGATCTCTACGCCTCGCGCGAAAAAATCTATACCCGCGCCTTCACCGGCATTTTCCGCAGGTTGCGGATGGTCGGTGGCGCGGTATTGTTCCTGCTGTATTTCGGCACCGTCTGGCTGAACTGGGGCGGCCACCAGGCCGTGTGGTGGAACCTGCCCGAGCGCAAGTTCTACATCTTCGGCGCCACCATCTGGCCCCAGGACTTCATCCTGCTTTCGGGCATCCTCATCGTCGCCGCCTTCGGCCTGTTCTTCATCACCGTGTACGCCGGCCGGGTCTGGTGCGGCTACACCTGCCCGCAGAGCGTGTGGACATGGGTGTTCATGTGGTGCGAGAAAGTCACCGAAGGCGACCGCAACCAGCGCATGAAGCTGGACAAGGCGCCCATGAGCGCCAACAAGTTCCTGCGCAAGCTGGCCAAGCACAGCCTGTGGCTGTTGATCGGCTTCGTCACCGGCATGACCTTCGTCGGCTACTTCTCGCCGATCCGCGAACTGGCGATCGAGTTCTTTACCGGCCAAGCCGATGGCTGGGCCTACTTCTGGGTCGGCTTCTTCACCCTGGCCACCTACGGCAACGCCGGCTGGCTGCGCGAGCAGGTGTGCATCTACATGTGCCCGTACGCGCGCTTCCAGAGCGTGATGTTCGACAAGGACACCCTGATCGTTTCCTACGACCCGCGCCGCGGCGAAACCCGCGGCCCGCGCAAGAAGGACATCGACTACAAGGCCAAGGGGTTGGGCGACTGCATCGACTGCACCATGTGCGTGCAAGTCTGCCCCACCGGCATCGACATCCGCGACGGCCTGCAGATCGAGTGCATCGGCTGCGCCGCCTGCATCGACGCCTGCGACAGCATCATGGACAAGATGAACTACCCCAAGGGCCTGATCAGCTACACCACCGAGCACAACCTGTCCGGGCAGAAGACCCACATGCTGCGCCCGCGCCTGATCGGCTATGCCCTGGTGCTGCTGGTGATGATCGGCGCTCTGGTCACCGCCTTCGCCACCCGTTCGCTGGTGGGCTTCGACGTGGCCAAGGACCGCGTGCTGTACCGCGAGAACGCACAAGGCCGGATCGAGAACGTCTACAGCCTCAAGGTGATGAACAAGGACCAGCGCGACCACGTCTACGTGCTCGACGCCGCCGGCCTGCCCGACCTCAAGCTCGAAGGCCAACGCGAGATCCGCGTGGCCGCCGGCGATATCGTCAACCTGCCGGTGCAGTTGTCGGTCGCACCGGAGCAGCTGCCCTCGACCACCAACGAAATCACCTTCATCCTCAAGGACGCTGACGACAGCGCCAGCCAGGTTGAAGCCAAGAGCCGCTTCATCGGCCCACAGATCCGCTGAAAGAGAACCTAGACAATGCCTGCCGCCACCGCCGCCAGCCCCTGGTACAAGCACCTCTGGCCCTGGATCATCATCGGCATCCTGGCCACCTCGGTGTGCCTGAGCCTGACCATGGTCAGCATCGCCGTGCGCAACCCGGACAACCTGGTCAACGACAACTACTACGAGGCCGGCAAGGGTATCAACCGTTCGCTGGACCGCGAGCTGCTGGCCCAGACCCTCAACCTCAAGGCCAGCGTGCGCCTGGATGAGCTGACCGGCGAGGTCGAAGTGCGCCTGACCGGCAACAGCGACCCGCAGGCGCTGGAGCTGAACCTGATCTCGCCGACCCAGCCGGCCAAGGACCGCAAGGTGCAGCTGGCACGCACCGAGCCAGGCCGCTATGTCGGCCAGCTGGACGACAAGGTCGACGGCCGGCGCTTCGTCGAGCTGCTCGGCAGCCAGGACGACCATGTGTGGCGGTTGTTCGAGGAGGAGAAGGTCGAGCATGGGGTGACCTTGCAGCTGGGCGATGAAGCCATTCAAGGGGCCGAGCACCAGTAACAGCGACACACCACACCTCGTGGGGGCGGGCCTGAAAACCAGCATTCCAGGCCCATCGCGGGGCAAGCCCGCTGCCACGAACCCGCTGCAGCAAGAAGAGATGTCGATGAGCCAACCCACCCCCTGCTACCACTGCGCCCTGCCCGTCCCCGCCGGCAGCCGCTTCACCGCCGTGGTGCTTGGCGAGCCCCGGGCATTCTGCTGCCCCGGCTGCCAGGCAGTGGCAGAGTCCATCGTCGCCGGGGGCCTGGAGCACTACTACCAGCACCGCAGCGACACCAGCGCCAACCCCGAGGCCCTGCCCCGCCAACTCCAGGACGAGCTGGCCCTATACGACCGCAGCGACGTGCAGCAGACCTTCGTGCGCCACACAGGCGAACTGGCCGAGGCCACCTTGCTGGTCGAGGGCATCAGCTGCGCCGCCTGTGGTTGGCTGATCGAGAAGCACCTGCGCACCCTGCCCGGCGTCGTCGACGCCCGGCTGAACCTGTCCAACCATCGCCTGCTGGTCAACTGGGACGACCAGCAACTGCCACTGTCGCAGCTGCTGGCCGGGCTACGCCACATCGGCTACGCCGCCCATCCCTACCAGCCCGACCAGGCCGCCGAACAGCTGGCCCGGGAGAACCGCAGCGCCCTGCGCCGCCTGGGCGTGGCCGGGCTGCTGTGGTTCCAGGCGATGATGGCGACCATGGCCACCTGGCCGGAATTCAACATTGACCTGTCGCCCGAGCTGCACACCATCCTGCGCTGGGTCGCGCTGTTCCTCACCACGCCCATCGTGTTCTACAGCTGCGCACCGTTCTTCAAGGGCGCGGCCCGCGACCTGCGTACCCGCCACCTGACCATGGACCTGTCGGTGTCGCTGGCCATCGCCCTGGCCTACTGCGCCGGGATCTGGACCGCGATTACCGGCCACGGCGAACTGTATTTCGACACCGTGGGCATGTTCGCCCTGTTCCTGCTCACCGGCCGCTACCTGGAGCGCCGCGCCCGCGAACGTACCGCGGCGGCCACCGCGCAGCTGGTCAACCTGCTGCCGGCCTCGTGCCTGCGACTGGACGCCAACGGCCAGGGCGAGCGCATCCTGCTCGGCGAACTGCAGTGCGGCGACCACGTGCAGGTATTGCCCGGCGCGGTGATCCCGGCCGACGGGCTGATCGTCGACGGCCGCTCCAGCGTCGACGAATCGCTGCTGACCGGCGAATACCTGCCTCTGGCACGCCACGTCGGCGACCGGGTGACCGGCGGCACCCTCAACGTCGAAAGCACACTCACGGTCGAGGTCCAGGCCCTGGGCCAGGACTCGCGCCTGTCGGCCATCGTCCGCCTGCTGGAGCGCGCCCAGTCGGAAAAACCGCGCCTGGCGGAAATCGCCGACCGCGCCTCACAATGGTTCCTGCTGTTCACGCTGGTTGCCGCCGCCGTGATCGGTGTCCTCTGGTGGCAGCTCGATGCGCCCCGGGCGTTCTGGATCGTCCTGGCCATGCTGGTCGCCACCTGCCCTTGCGCCCTGTCGCTGGCCACCCCCACCGCCCTTACCGCCGCCACCGGCAGCCTGCACAAGCTCGGCCTGCTGGTGACCCGCGGGCATGTGCTCGAGGGCCTCAACCAGATCGACACGGTGATCTTCGACAAGACCGGCACCCTCACCGAAGGCCGCCTGGCCCTGCGCAGCATCCGCCCGCTGGGCCGACTGGACGCAGACCAGTGCCTGGCGCTGGCGGCGGCGCTGGAAAATCGCTCCGAACACCCCATCGCCCGCGCCTTCGGCCGCGCCGCGCAGGCGGCCGAAACCGTCACCGCCGTGCCGGGGCTAGGCCTGGAGGGCATGCTGGCAAGCCAGCGCCTGCGCATCGGACAGGCCACCTTCGTCTGCGCCCTCAGTGGCGCCGAGGTACCCAACGTACCGGAACCACAGGGGCAATGGCTGTTGCTCGGGGACCGGCAAGGGCCACTGGCCTGGTTCGGCCTGGATGACCGCCTGCGCGACGACGCTCACGACCTGGTGACCGCCTGCAAGGCACGCGGCTGGAACACGCTGCTGCTGTCCGGCGACAGTTCGCCGATGGTTGCGCAGGTCGCCGCGCAACTGGGCATCGACCAGGCCGTTGGCGGCCTGCGTCCGGACGACAAGCTCGCTCGCCTGAAAACGCTGCAAGGTGAAGGGCGCAAGGTGCTGATGCTCGGCGACGGCGTCAACGATGTGCCGGTACTGGCCGCCGCCGACATCAGCATCGCCATGGGCAGCGCCACGGACCTGGCCAAGACCTGCGCTGACGCGGTGCTGCTGTCCAACCGCCTGCAGGCGCTGGTGCAGGCCTTCGAACTGGCCCGCCGGACCCGCCGCAACATTATCGAGAACCTGCTTTGGGCGACGCTGTACAATGGCCTCATGCTGCCGTTCGCCGCGCTCGGCTGGATCACCCCGGTGTGGGCGGCGATCGGCATGTCGATCAGCTCGCTGATCGTGGTGCTCAATGCCCTGCGCCTGACCCGGCTGCCCAGCGGGGAGACGCCGCCCGGGCGCGAGCCCGCGTCGCTCGAAAGGAAACCGCTATGCCCGCCCTCTACGTGATGATTCCCGCCGCCCTGCTGCTGGTCGGTGTCGCCGTGTACATCTTCTTCTGGGCGGTGGACAGCGGCCAGTACGACGATCTGGAAGGCCCGGCCCACAGCATCCTGTTCGATGACCAGGACCCCTGCCACCAGGCCGCCGTAAAGCCCAAGGGCGAGAAACCCGAAGACCAGGACCCTGCCCCGCGTGCCTGAACTGATCCCCCTGCTGGGCTCGGCGCTGGTCCTGGGCCTGCTCGGGGGCGGCCATTGCCTGGGCATGTGTGGCGGCCTGATGGGCGCCCTGACCCTGGCCATCCCCCACGAGCAGCGCAGCCGGCGCCTGCGCCTGCTGCTGGCCTACAACCTCGGGCGCATCCTCAGCTATGCCGCCGCCGGCTTGCTGCTCGGCCTGGCAGGCGTGGCCCTGGCCAGCAGCCCGCTGGCGACCGGTTTGCGGGTCGCGGCCGCGTTGCTGCTGATCGCCATGGGCCTGTACCTGGCGGGCTGGTGGAGCGGCCTGACCCGCATCGAAGCACTGGGGCGCGGGCTTTGGCGCCATGTGCAGCCGCTGGCCACGCGCTTGCTGCCGGTTTCCAGCCTGCCCCGCGCCTTGCTGCTGGGCGCCCTGTGGGGCTGGCTGCCGTGCGGGCTGGTGTACAGCACCCTGCTGTGGGCGGCGAGCCAGGGCGATGCACTGCACAGCGCGGCGCTGATGCTGGCGTTCGGCCTGGGCACCTGGCCGGTGCTGCTGGCCACGGGGCTGGCGGCCGAGCGGGTGGGTAGCCTGCTGCGCCATCGCGGAGTGCGCATGGCCGGCGGTGTGCTGGTGATTCTCTTTGGCCTGTGGACCCTGCCCGGTCCTCACCAGCACTGGCTCATGGGGCATTGAGGGGCTGCTGCGACCGCCAGATCTCCTGATACAAATCAACACGACTTCTTACAAGCGCCCCTAGACTCCGGACACTGCAGCTTTATCCGGGGACTACCCACATGCTCGACGACCTACGCTGGGACGCCGACCTGATTCGTCGCTACGATCTGGCCGGGCCACGCTACACCTCCTATCCGACCGCTGTGCAGTTGCATGGCGAAGTGGGCTCGTTCGACCTGCTCCACGCCCTGCGCGAGAGCCGCCGCGCCACCCGCCCGCTGTCGCTGTACGTACATGTGCCGTTCTGCGCCAACATCTGCTACTACTGCGCCTGCAACAAGGTCATCACCAAGGACCGCGGCCGCGCCGCGCCCTACCTGCAACGCCTGGAGCAGGAAATCCAGCTGATCGCCTGCCACCTCGACCCCAAGCAAGTCGTCGAGCAGCTGCATTTCGGCGGCGGCACGCCGACCTTTCTCAGCCATGTGGAACTGCGCCAGCTGATGGCCACCCTGCGCCAGCACTTCCACCTGCTGGACGACGACTCCGGCGACTACGGCATCGAGATCGACCCGCGCGAGGCCGACTGGTCGACCATGGGCCTGTTGCGCGAGCTGGGCTTCAACCGTGTCAGCCTCGGCGTGCAGGATCTGGACCCCGCCGTGCAGCGCGCGGTCAACCGCCTGCAGAGCCTGGAGCAGACCCGCACCCTGATCGAAGCCGCGCGCACCCTGCAGTTCCGCTCGATCAACCTGGACTTGATCTACGGCCTGCCCAAGCAGACACCGGAAGGCTTCGCCCGCACCGTCGAAGAAGTGATCCGCCTGCAGCCCGACCGTCTGTCGGTTTTCAACTACGCGCACCTGCCCGAACGCTTCATGCCCCAGCGGCGCATCGACAGCAGTGACCTGCCGGCCCCGGCGGCCAAGCTGGAGATGCTGCACGCCACCATCGACCAACTGACCGCCGCCGGCTACCGCTACATCGGCATGGACCACTTCGCCCTGCCCGACGACGAACTGGCCATCGCCCAGGAAGAAGGCACCCTGCAACGCAACTTCCAGGGCTACACCACCCATGGCCACTGCGACCTGATCGGCCTGGGCGTGTCGGCGATCAGCCAGATCGGCGACCTCTACTGCCAGAACAGCAGCGACCTCAACACCTACCAGGACTCCCTCTCCACAGCCCAGCTGGCGACCCAGCGCGGCCTGATGTGCAACCAGGACGATCGCTTGCGCCGTGCAGTGATCCAGCAACTGATCTGCCACTTCGAACTGGATTTCGAAGCGATCGAACACGCCTTCACCATCGATTTTCGCGGCTACTTCAAGGAGCAGTGGCCACAACTGCAAGCCATGCAACGCGACGGCCTGATCAGCCTGGACGCCAAGGGTATCCGCATCCTGCCGGCCGGCCGCCTGCTGGCGCGCTCGGTGTGCATGGTGTTCGACGCCTACCTCGCGCAGCAGAACCGCCAGCGTTTCTCGCGGGTGATCTGAGGCGCTTGAGGCGTTTCACCGCATGGACAGCCCGCCTTTCGAGGCACACTATGGACAGTTGAACGGTGACGGGACACACCTTCCGCACCGCTGCTAGCGTGCACCAAAAATGCGCACACTGGCCTACAGCCCATGCCGCAGGTTATCCTTACGGCTTATGTGTGCTTTCCCACAAGGATCGAAAGAAATGTCCGAGCCAGTAAAACTGCGCCCACACAACCAGGCCCACTGCAAGGATTGCAGCCTGGCCCCCCTGTGCCTGCCCCTGTCCCTGAACCTGGAAGACATGGACGCACTGGATGAAATCGTCAAACGCGGCCGCCCGCTGAAGAAAGGCGAGTTCCTGTTCCGCCAGGGTGACAATTTCGGCTCGGTCTACGCGGTACGTTCCGGCGCCCTCAAGACGTTCAGCCTCAGCGACAGCGGTGAAGAGCAGATCACCGGCTTCCACCTGCCCAGCGAGTTGGTCGGCCTGTCCGGCATGGACACCGAGGCCTACCCGGTGTCGGCCCAGGCCCAGGAAACCACCTCGGTGTGCGAGATCCCCTTCGAGCGCCTCGACGAACTCTCGGTACAGCTGCCACAGCTGCGCCGTCAGCTGATGCGGGTGATGAGCCGCGAGATCCGTGACGACCAGCAGATGATGCTGCTGCTGTCGAAAAAGACCGCCGACGAGCGCATCGCCACCTTCCTCGTCAACCTGTCGGCGCGCTTCCGCGCCCGTGGTTACTCGGCCAACCAGTTCCGCCTGAGCATGTCGCGCAACGAGATCGGCAACTACCTGGGTCTGGCGGTGGAAACCGTGTCGCGCGTGTTCACCCGCTTCCAGCAGAACGGCCTGCTCAAGGCCGAGGGCAAGGAAGTGCACATTCTCGACCCGATCCAGTTGTGCGCGCTGGCCGGTGGTGCACTCGAGGTCTGATCGCCGCGCTAAAAGGGTATACTGACGCCGAGCTTTTCCAGGATACCCGCCCCATGCACAGCGACACCTTCGACCTCAAAGCCTTGATCCGCCCGGTATTGGACTTCCCCAAGCCGGGCGTGATCTTCCGCGACATCACCCCGCTGTTCCAGTCGCCGCGCGGGCTGCGCTATGTCGCCGACCAGTTCATCGAGCGCTATGTCGAGGCCGAGTTCAGCCATATAGGCGCCATGGACGCGCGAGGCTTCCTGATTGGCTCGATCATTGCTCACCAGCTGAACAAGCCGCTGATCCTGTTCCGCAAGCAGGGCAAGCTGCCGGCCGACGTGCTGTCCGAGGGCTATCAGACCGAATACGGCGAGGCCTTCCTGGAAGTGCATGCCGACAGTCTCTGCGATGGGGATTCGGTCTTGATCTTCGATGACCTGATTGCCACCGGAGGCACCCTGCTGGCGGCCGCCAACCTGGTGCGCCGCACTGGTGCGCAAGTGTTCGAGGCGGCGGCGATCATCGACCTGCCGGAACTGGAAGGCTCGCGTCGCCTGCAGGCAGCCGGGGTGCCGACCTTCTGCCTGACCGAGTTTTCCCTGAGCGAATACTGAGTTCGCCTTCAAAACGATCGCGGGGCCAGTCGCATCGGCGCACCGCCGCTTCCACGCATGTTGATCTGCGCGGGAGCAGCGGTGCGCCGATGCGACTGGCCCCGCGATGCGATTACAGGTTTACAACGCGATCGGCCTGCGCCCGGCAAATGCATGGGCCAGTGTCCCGCCGTCCACCAGCTCCAGCTCGCCACCCAATGGCACGCCATGGGCAATACGCGTGGCGGTCAGGCCCTTCTCGGCCAGCAGCTGGGCGATGTAGTGTGCCGTCGCCTCCCCTTCCACCGTGGGGTTGGTAGCCAGGATCACCTCGCTGAAGGTGCCCTGCTCTTCGATCCGCGCCATCAACTGCGGAATGCCGATGGCATCCGGCCCCAGCCCGTCCAGCGGCGAGAGGTGCCCCTTGAGCACGAAGTAGCGACCGCGATAGCCGGTCTGCTCCACTGCGTACACATCCACCGGCCCCTCGACAACGCACAGTTGAGTGTCGTCACGGCGTGGGTCGGCGCACTGCGGACATAGTTCCTGCTCGGTCAAAGTCCTGCACTGGCGGCAATGACCGACGCCTTCCATGGCCTGGCTCAGGGCCTGGGCCAGGCGCGTGCCGCCACTGCGGTCGCGCTCGAGCAGCTGCAGGGCCATGCGTTGGGCGGTTTTCTGACCGACGCCGGGCAGGATGCGCAGGGCGTCGATCAGTTGGCGGATCAGGGGGCTAAAGCTCATGTGTGCAGGCCTGCCAATTCAGGAAACAGAATGAACAAGGGAGCAACGACCACCGGGTCGTTGCTCCCCATTTGAAGCCAGAAACCGATCAGAACGGCATTTTGAAACCGGGCGGAAGCTGCATCCCCGCGGTCATGCCACCCATCTTTTCCTGGCTGCTCTGCTCGATCTTGCGCACGGCGTCGTTCAGCGCGGCGGCGATCAGGTCCTCGAGCACTTCCTTGTCGTCAGCGTCGGTCGACATCAGGCTCTGGTCGATGCTGACGCGCTTGACGTCGTGGCGACCGGTCATCACCACACTGACCAGACCGCCACCGGACTGGCCGGTGACTTCCGCATTGGCCAGCTCTTCCTGCATCTTCTGCATCTTTTCCTGCATCTGCTGGGCCTGCTTCATCAGGCCGGCCATGCCACCTTTCATCATGGGGTATACCTCGATTGGGTCATGTGATGCGGCCCGGCACAAGGCCGGCCGCATGGTTATCCGTTCATTGGCCCTGGCTGGCCAGGGCGTCTACAGGCTCAATAGTATCCTGCCTGACCGTCGCGCCGAACTGCCGGATCATCTGCTGGATGAGCGGGTCCTGTTCGATCGACACCACGGCGTCATGCTGGCGCTCGGCGCGCTTGCGCGAGGCGGCCTGGGCCGGGGTTTCCTGCTCGGGGCGGATCAGCTCGATCTTCAGGCGGATCTCGCGGCCCAGTTGCTGGTTCAGTGCGTCGTTCAGCCTGCGCTGCTGCGTCGAGTTGAACAGCGCGCCCTGCCCCGGGTCCAGGTGCAACAGCCAGTCATCACCCTCGGCGGCGATCAGCGTACAGTTTGCGGCGATGTTGCCTGTCATACCGGAGACAGGCAACTGTGGGAATAATTCCAGCCATTGCAGGGCCAGGCCGGTCGCGGGCATGGCCGCCGGCAGTGGCTCCGGCGCCTGGGCAGGCGCCTCTTCCTGCACGTGCTCGGCCAGCTCGTCCAGGTAGCTGAAGCCGACCGGGTCGCTGTCGGGCGCGTAGTAGTCCTCGTCCGCCGGGGGCTCGTCGTCGCGCTCCATGCCCGCCGGGCTGTAGGCCGACGGATCGAACGGCGGCTCGTCATCGTCCGGCTGCTGGCGGGCGGCCTCGACCGCAGGTGCCGGCTCGGGCAACTGCTCGGGCGCAACCGGCGCCGGAGTGGCGATTGGCTCCTCCCACGGCAGGTCGACGACCTCCTCGACGGGCTGCGGCTCTGGCTCCGATGGCGCTTGCGGCGCCTCGACAACCTCGGCAACGGCCGGCACGTCCACAACTGGGGGCTCGGCCTGTATGGATGGCTCAGCCACAGGCAGCGGCGCGACCACTTCAGCCACAGGGCTGGCGACAACGGGCGGCGCCACGGCCATAGCCGCTGCCGCCACCGGTTGGGTCGGATCAGCTGTGGCCTGGCTGATCCCCGTCGGCTTTAGTACCGGCCTCGGTGCGTCGTCGGTATCGGCCGGGCGGAATGCCAGCATGCGCAGCAGGACCATCTCGAAACCGCCGCGCGGGTCCGGCGCCAATGGCAGGTCACGGCGGCCGATCAACCCCATCTGGTAGTAGAACTGCACGTCTTCGGCCGGCAGGGCCTGGGCCAACGCCAGCACGCGGTCACGGTCGCCCTGGCCGTTGTCCACCGCCTCCGGCAGGGCCTGGGCGATGGCGACGCGGTGCAGCACATTGAGCATTTCCGACAGCACGCCGTTCCAGTCCGGGCCTTGTTCGGCCAGGTCACGCACCGCGGCCAGCAGCGCACGGGCGTCGCCCTCGAGCAGGGCCTGGAGCACCCCATACACCTGGCCGTGATCGAGCGTGCCGAGCATCGCCCGCACGTCGGCGGCCAGCACCCGCCCCTCGCCAAAGGCGATGGCCTGGTCGGTCAGGCTCATGGCGTCGCGCATGGAGCCGTCGGCGGCGCGGCCGAGCAACCACAGGGCATCCTCCTCGAACGGCACATTCTCGGCGCCCAGCACGTGGGTCAAGTGCTCGACCACGCGCTCCGGGCTCATGTTCTTCAGCGAGAACTGCAGGCAGCGCGACAGGATGGTCGCCGGCAGTTTCTGCGGGTCGGTGGTGGCGAGGATGAACTTGACGTAGGGCGGCGGCTCTTCCAGCGTCTTCAGCAGGGCGTTGAACGAGTGGGTGGAGAGCATGTGCACTTCGTCGATCAGGTAGACCTTGAAGCGCCCGCGGCTCGGCGCGTACTGCACGTTGTCGAGCAGCTCGCGGGTGTCCTCGACCTTGGTGCGGCTGGCGGCGTCGATCTCGATCAGGTCGACGAAACGGCCCTCGTCGATCTCCCGGCATACCGAGCAGGTACCGCACGGCGTCGAGGTGATGCCGGTCTCGCAGTTCAGGCACTTGGCGATGATCCGCGCAATGGTGGTCTTGCCCACGCCACGGGTCCCGGTGAACAGGTAGGCATGGTGCAGGCGCTGGTTGTCCAGGGCGTTGATCAAAGCCTTGAGCACATGGGTCTGGCCGACCATTTCGCGGAACGAGCGCGGACGCCATTTACGTGCAAGAACCTGATAACTCATCAAAAAACCATCGTGACCGGAGCGGGCGGAAAGAGCGCTAATGCTAGCGGAGCGGGGCCGAAATTGCACCCTGCCGATCTCGTCTAAGCTCAGTGACGGGCACACGGACGACGGATCAGGGAGGATGAGGCGTGCGGCGAGTCCTGGCCATCCTGTTGTTGTGGGCCACCCACGGCCTGGCGCAACCGCCGGTGCTGCGCTTCTCCATCGCCGAAAGCTGGAGCATGCCGCTGATGCGCATCGAGGACCAGCAGCCAGCGGAAGGCATCCTGTTGGAGCTGATGCAGGCCATCGCCCGGGAGGTCGATGCCCGCCCCCAGTACCATGTGCTGGCGCGCCTGCGCCTGCAGGAGGCGATGCAGGCCGGCGAAATCGACGTACGCTGCTACGTTTCCACCCAATGGTTGACCGATCGGCCCGGCGACTATCTCTGGAGCATCCCTCTCATAGAGCAACGCGACCTGCTGGTCGGCCGCCCCGGCGACAGCGGCCCCGTCAGCCCGGACGCACTGCCACCCCAGGCCATCGGCACCGTGCTCGGCTACACCTACCCCACGCTCGAGCCGCTGTTCAACAAGGCCCGCCTGCAGCGCGAAGATAGCCGCAACCAGTTGCTGGTCCTGCAGAAACTCCAGGTCGGGCGCTTGCGCCATGCCGTGAGCAACCAGTTGTCGCTGCAGTGGTACAACCGCTCCCTGCCCCCGGCTCAACACCTGCAGGCCCTGGCCGTGCTTGAAGAGCAGGCGCTGGGCTGCATGGTGCGCAACGACCCCGCACTGCCGACCCAGGCGGTGCTCAGGGCGCTGGTGCGGATCAAGCAGTCCGGGGAAATGCAGCGGATCGTCGAGCGTTATAGCGAGCCCCATCCGTTCGCAGGTGACGACAGCCCTCAAGTACCCGCAGCCGCGACACCCAGTGCCGCCAGGTAGAGGCCCAAACCGAACACGCAGTGCGTCGCCAGGCTGCGCAGGCAGCTCTTCAAGGGCGCGGGTGTGTTCGTCGCGAAATACCCTGCCCCCAATGCAGGCTGCACCACGCACAATGGCACGAGCACCGAGACCACCCCGAACAGCAAGGCTGGCCACAGTGTCGGCGCCCGCAACCAGCCCTCCCCTGCAATAGCCGCCAGCAGCGCCGCGAATACCAACCCTGTGGCGTAGTGGAGCAGCCAGCCCCACGCCAGCTCCCTCCTGACCGGCGCAGCCTTGCCGATCGCCGCATGCCGCCAGCGCCCTTCGAGCAGGTGCCCCGCCCAGCGCCCGACCATGGCGTAGTTCAGGGTGGTGACGCCCAGATGCCTGAGCAACAGGGTCCACAGGTCCATGACCAGGGTGGCGCCGATGCCGATGAACAGGATGGAAAGCACAAGCGAGGAGATGGTCATGACGAGAGCCCTTGGCAGATTGACGGAAAGGTCGATGCCAAGCAGCATGCAAGTTGAAGTCAACTTCAAGTCAAGAGGGGTTGCAATGGACATTGCCGATGTCGCCAGGCGCACCGGAGTGCCGGCGTCGACATTGCGTTACTACGCGAACAAGGGGTTGCTCAGATCACTGGCCAGCCATGGGCAACGCCGCCAGTTCCCGCCAGACACCCCCGAGCGCCTGGCGCTGATCGCGCTGGGACAGGCGGCTGGCTTTTCGCTGGACGAAGTAGCCGCCATGCTTGACGAGCAACGGGTCGACCGCGAGTTGCTGCTGGCCAAGGCCGACGAGATCGACCGCCGGATCAAACGGCTGCAGGCGATGAGCAAGGGGTTGCGCCATGCGGCGCAGTGCCCTGAGGAGAACCATCTGCAATGCCCGACCTTCCAGCGGCTGTTGCAGGTGTCGGCCAGCCAGGGCAGGCGTGGAGGCCTCAGTAGCCGTGCAACTCGCGGAACGGCTGGCCCTTGTGGTAGTTGATCCACTCCTCCACGTCATACGGCAGGTACAGCTGCCGACGCGCCCGCGACAGGGCGATATACACGGCGCAGATCCGGGCATCGAAGGCGTAGGCGTCCTTGAAGCGGTCGGTGGTCATCAGTTCCGGTGTCAGCAGCACCTGATCGAACTCCAGGCCACCGGCCTCCTCGGCCATCAACACCGTCAGGCTGTCGGGCCGTGCAGCGATGCGTGCGTCCAGCAGCGTCAGGTCTGCAAGCTTGAAACCCGCCTCAAGGCGCGCCTCGACCCAGAGGAACGCGGCATCGAAACGCTCGGACTCGCGCACCTGCTGCCAATCGAGCAGGTGCGCGAAGTACGGATGCGGCCCTTCGGCGTCCTGCCCGGGCGCATAGAACGCAGCCCTGAACAGGCCGATTGCCGTGGCCATGAAGCGGCGCATTTGAGGCCAATCGGGGAAGTTCAACAAGCAATTGGACTCGGCCATTTCCATGGCCCAGCGCATCGTGTCCCAGCACGAGGCGGTCAGCACCACGCAGCCCTCGGGAGGGATGAACCCTTCGGGGAAGTGCTCGATGCCGACATCGACATGGCGCGCAGCCTCGAAGGCAACCTTGGACTTCTTCGAATGCACGCCGATCAACGGGTTGATCAGGCGCTCCACCTTGGGCCCGCTACGCACGGCAAAGGCCATGTCCTTCTGGCGCACCTGACGCTCGCGCCTGACCACCTCGCCGGAGGCCTTCTGATATTCATCGCCCAGGGTGATCAGCACCTGGCGGCCCCGTTCGATGACTTGCAGCAGCGAGGCCGGAACGTCCTGGCTCTCGTCGATGATCACGTGGCTGAAGCGCCCTGGCACGCTGCAGCCAGTCAGGCTCGCTCGCTTGAGCAGCAGCAACGCCTCGAACCCGGTCTGCGCGCCCCAGGCCGGTTGCGCCTCCAGGTAGCGCCATAGCCGGCTGGCGTACTCGAGCAGGACCTGGGTATCGACGCCGGAGAGTGCTTGGCGAAAATACGGCAGATGACGATTCGACAGGCTGTAATCCCGCGAATCGCAGTAGTTGCGCAGCACTTCCAGGCAGATGTCCAAGGCATGCTCGGCGTCGTACTGGCGCAATCCGACGATCCCCAGTTCCTCGGCCAGCCTGCGCTTGCCGGGACCGCGCTGCGCCGTCCGGGCGGAAACTGACCGGGTATCCTTGAGCAGGGCCCGGGCGAACTGGCCGAAGGTCATGCCGACCTTGGCCTGCTCATCCAGCCCCATGCGCCGACGCAAGGCGCCGAGCTTGGCCGGCGTGCGCGCCAGGGCCAGCACCCGACCACGGGGCAGGCAGTCCATGAGCGCGCCGAGCAGGTAGCTCTTGCCGATCCCGGCATAGCCCTGCACGTGGATGTCTTCGTCGAGGTTGGCCTGGATAACCTTGAGCAGCTTGTCCTGCTCGACGGTCAGCCAGCGTTCGGTATCGAAGCCGGTGGTCACCCGCTGGCTGAACGGGTTGTCGCTGTGATGCAGGCGAATGCGGTAGTCGAAATCCCACTTGCCATCGGCCAGCAGGTATTCCCGCGCCTGGACCTGCTCCGCGTCGAGCAGACGCAGCTTCGAACCCTTGATCACCTCAAGGCCGAAATAGAGCTTGCGCGCATCGAACAGCCTACGGGCCTCAGACAACAACCCCACGCCAGGCGAGTGCGCGCCATCTACCGCCCACGCCAACAGCTTGCCCAGCACCTTTTCCGCCGCCCGCGCATCGACCTGCCCCTGTGCATGGGCCAGGTTCTGGATCACCAGCACTGCCGCCAACTCCGGCTCGCCCAGGGTGTCGAGCGCCAGCGCGCCGTCGGCCAGCAAGGCCTGGCACACCTCTGCGGTAACCGGCAGGTACACCGGATGGGAAAAGTCGAAGTGCTCGGGCTGCATGTCGGTACGGGTCCGGGGATCACTCAAGGTTTGTCGGATTCAGCGGCCTGCCCCACCACCAGGTCGAAGCGGTAGGCACCCAACGACCCAGACATGTCGCCGGGATGGCTGACACCCGCCTGCGGTGCGTCGAGCACGCCATCGAGCTCATGCAGGGCCAGCTCCAGCAGCTTGCGCAAGTCACGCACCGAGCGCGCCGACACCTGCAGTTCCAAGGCCACCGCGTCAGCCTTCACCGCCACTGGCGCAGCCGCTTCCTCGAGGATGCGCTCGTGCTCTTCTTCCATCTGGTCGAGCACCTGGGACAACTCCAGCACGCGCTCGGGACTGGCGGCCATCTGGTCCTTGATTTCCAGGCGGCGCATTTGCCACTCGCGGATCTTCTGGCGGGTGAGGTCGTCGACATGTTCCACGGTCGCTATCTCCTGGCCGAATGGGCCGACACGATGGGATGCATGATAAGGCGCTGCGCGGGATCGTGCAGGCGGAAAACAGTGCGAGGGTGTAAAGAAACGCGTCTGATGTGCGACGCCTGACAGGTACGCCGGAAAAATCCTGCGCCCAAAATGGAGGCGGCCCCACCAGCCACACCCCGGCACTCGATGTTCCCGCTATGGCTGCTCCCTTCCGGGCCTGACCAGGTTAACGGGTAATCAATGCGGGGGGACCGATGGGGCCACCACGACGGCTCGCCAGCTGACGAGCCGCGCCATTGTACAACGCCAGCGAGAAGTTACAACCTTTGATCGAGAAAAAACCATCATTTCTCAAGGACTTGTGGCAAATCTATCGCGAGGCGAACCCGCCCCCCACGTGCGATCACCCGTGGGAGCGGGCTTGCCCCGCGACAAGGCCACCGGCCTCAGACGTCGATTCCGCGCTCCGCAAGGAAGCCCACGAACGCCTCCTCGTCCATCACCGACACGCCCAGCTCGCTGGCCTTGGCCAGCTTGGAGCCGGCGCCGGGCCCGGCCACCACGCAATGGGTCTTGCCGGACACGGAGCCCGCCACCTTGGCCCCCAGGCTTTCCAGCTTTTCCTTGGCGATATCGCGGCTCATGCGCTCCAGGGTACCGGTCAGCACCCAGGTCTGGCCGGCCAGCGGCAAACCCTCGGCGGACTTCTTCTCGCACGACCAGTGCATGCCGAAGTCCAGCAACTGGGCTTCGATGGCGCGGGCCAACTGCTGGTTGGCCTCGACCTTGAAGAACTCGCGCACCCCGTCGGCGGCCTTGGTATTCAGGGCCTGGCGCAAGTCGATGCCATCGGCGGCGATGATCTTGTCCAGGGTGCCCAGCTTGTCTACCAGCTTCTCGGCGCCGGTCGGGCCGACCGACGGGATATCGAGCTTGGCGAGCATCCCGGCGAGGGTGGTGCTGGCGGCGAACTCGGCGCCCAGCTCCCCTTCATCCTGCAGTTGCATACCGCTGTCCAGCAGCTGCTTGATCACCGCACGGTTGTGCTCGTCCTCGAAGAAGTTATGGATCTCGTAGGCAACTTCCAGGCCAATGTCCGGCAGGTAGGTCAACACCTGCGGCAGCGCCACCTGCACCCGCGCCAGGCTGCCCAGGGAGCGGGCCAGGACCTTGGCGGTCTCCTCGCCGACATCGGGGATGCCCAGGGCGTAGATGAAACGCGCCAGGCTCGGGCGCTTGCTGGCCTCGATGGCTTCGAGCAGCTTGCGGCTGGAGACCTCGGCAAAGCCTTCAAGGGCGACCACTTGCTCGAATTCCAGCTTGTAGAGGTCGGCCGGCGAGCGGATCAGGTTTTCATCGACCAGTTGCTCGACGCTCTTTTCGCCCAACCCATCAATGTCCATGGCGCGACGCGACACATAATGGATGATCGCCTGCTTGAGCTGGGCGGCGCAGCTCAGGCGCCCCACACAGCGGTACACCGCGCCTTCGCTGGTGGTTTCCTTGCCCTTGCTGCGCTTGACCAGCTGAGTGCGCTCGACCTGCGAGCCGCACACCGGGCATTGGCTCGGCACCTGCACCGCACGCGCGCCTTCGGGGCGGCGCTCGAGCACCACCTGCATGACCTGCGGGATCACGTCACCGGCACGGCGGATGATCACCGTGTCGCCGATACGCAGGCCCAACCGGGCGATCTCGTCCATGTTGTGCAGGGTGGCGTTGGACACCGTCACGCCGGCCACCTTCACCGGCTTGAGGCGAGCGACCGGAGTCACCGCGCCGGTACGCCCGACCTGGAACTCGACATCGAGCACCTCGGTGAGCTCTTCCATGGCCGGGAACTTGTGGGCGATCGCCCAGCGCGGCTCACGGGCACGGAAACCCAGCTCACGCTGGGAGGCCAGGGCATTGACCTTGAATACCACCCCATCGATTTCGTAGGGCAGGCTGTTGCGGCGCGCGCCGATGTCCCGGTAATAGGCCAGGCACTCGTCGATACCAGCGGCGTGCCTGAGCTCGCGACTGATCGGCAGCCCCCAGGTCTTGAGTTTCTCCAGGATACCGATATGGCTGTCGCCAAACGACTCGGACACCTGGCCGACGCCATAGCAGCAGAACTCCAGCGGGCGGCTGGCGGTGATCTTCGAGTCCAGCTGGCGCAGGCTGCCGGCGGCGGCGTTGCGCGGGTTGGCGAAGGTCTTGCCGCCGGCCTCGGCCTGGGCCGCATTGAGCCGGTCGAAACCGGCCTTGCTCATGTACACCTCGCCGCGCACTTCCAGCACCGCCGGCCAGCCCTCGCCCTGCAGCTTGAGCGGGATGTTGCGCACGGTGCGCACGTTGGCGCTGATGTCCTCACCGGTAGTGCCATCGCCGCGGGTGGCGCCCTGCACCAGCTGGCCGTCGCGGTACAGCAGGCTCACCGCCAGGCCGTCGAGCTTGGGCTCGCAGCTGTAGTCCACGGCCGCCTGATCGCCGCCCGGCAGGTCCAGGCCTTCGACCACGCGGCGGCCGAAGTCGCGCAGGTCGTCTTCCTCGAAGGCGTTGCCCAGGCTGAGCATCGGTATCTCGTGACGTACCTGGCTGAAGGCCGCCAGTGCCGCACCACCGACGCGCTGGGTCGGCGAATCCGGAGTCACCAGGTGCGGATGTTCGGCTTCCAGCGCCTTGAGTTCATTGAACAGGCGGTCGTACTCGGCATCAGGCACGCTGGGTTCGTCGAGCACGTAGTAGCGGTAGTTGTGCTGGTCGAGTTCGGCGCGCAGTTCATGGATTCGGGATTCGGCGTTCATTCCTGGTCTTCTCTTGCAAAGCAAAAGAGCAGCCCCTGGCTGCTCTTTCGTTTCAATCATCGCGGCGCGGACCGAGGCAGGGTCCGCCCGCTCGGGTCGGTCAGCGTTTCTGCGTCAGGGCGCGGCGCTCGAACTCGACGATACGCTGGCGGTAGTGCTCGATGGTCTGGGCGGTCAACACGCTGCGCTGGTCGTCCTTGAGTTCGCCATTGAGCTCGTGGGCCAGCTTGCGGGCGGCGGCGACCATTACGTCGAAGGCCTGCTTGGGGTGGCGCGGGCCTGGCAGGCCGAGGAAGAAGCTCACCGCACGGGTGCTGAAATGGTCGATGTCATCCAGGTCGAACACGCCGGGCTTGACCGCATTAGCCATGGAGAACAGCACTTCGCCGTGGCCGGCCATGCTCTCGTGGCGATGGAAGATGTCCATCTCGCCGAAGCGCAGGCCGCTTTCCAGGATGTTCTGCAACAGCGCCGGCCCCTTGAAGCCGCCTTCGTCACGCGAGATGACACTGATCACCAGCACTTCTTCGGCCGGCGGCAGCTCCTTGGCCGGCGTGGACGCGGCAGTGAAACCGCTGTTGCGGGCGGTGTCGGCGGCGAAGTCATCGTCGCCAGCGTCGAACAGGTCCGGTTCACGCGGCTCGGCGGCCAGCTTCAGGTCGCCCTGTTGCGGCTCGCTGTTGTTGCGCTTGCCGCGCTTGGCCTTGGCCGGTTTGGCTTCACGTTCGCGCTCACGCACTGGAGCGCTGACCGATGGCAGGTCGCTCTCATCCAGCTCGGGCTCTTTATGGGTTTCCAGCACACGCGAAGGGCCGAGCACCTCGGCGCCGCCGCTGTCGTCGTCCGGGGCGTTGGCGTAGCTACGGTCCAGACGGAACTTCAATTTGCCCTTGCCGCCGCGCATGCGGCGCCAGCCGTCGAAAAGAATACCGGCGATGACAATGATGCCGATGACGATCAGCCACTCGCGCAGACCGATTTCCATGTAATCCCGTGCCTCTATAAAAAATATGCTTGAAAACAAAGGCTTCAAAGGCCTTTAACACGTGGCGCCAACTCTATGTTCTGACAGGCGTTTTACCCACGCAAAAAACAAGTGACATTAAGCTAGCACGACCAAAGGCAACTTTACACCGTCTGTCGCGTCTGCTGAGGCTTTTGCCTACACGTTCACACCCTTTCTTTACCCCTTAGGCTCTGTCCGAAATGTATCTGCACTCGCCCATACTGCGTTGAAACGGGGCTCGGAATGCTCATGTACTCCAGTACACTGCGCTTCCTCCCCCCGTTTCGCCTTGTCTGGCCTTCGCGCAGACACATTTCGTACAGACCCTAGGCGTCGACCATGGCCATAGCCTCTTCCACATCAACTGCTACAAGACGTGAACAACCCGGCTCGTGCATGGTCACCCCCATCAGCTGGTCGGCCATTTCCATGGCGATCTTGTTGTGGGTGATGTAGATGAACTGCACGGTTTCGCTCATTTCCTTGACCAGGCGCGCATAGCGCCCGACGTTGGCATCGTCCAAAGGTGCGTCGACTTCGTCGAGCATGCAGAACGGCGCCGGGTTCAGCTTGAAGATGGCGAACACCAGAGCCAAGGCCGTCAATGCCTTCTCGCCGCCGGACAGCAGATGGATGGTGCTGTTCTTCTTGCCCGGCGGGCGCGCCATGATCGTCACCCCTGTATCGAGTAGATCTTCGCCCGTCAGTTCCAGATAAGCGCTGCCGCCACCGAAAACTTTTGGGAAAAGTGCCTGTAATCCGGCATTTATCTGATCAAAGGTATCCTTGAAGCGGTTGCGGGTTTCCTTGTCGATCTTGCGGATGACGTTTTCCAGGGTCTCCAGTGCCTCGACCAGATCGGCGTCCTGGGCATCCAGGTAGCGCTTACGCTCGGATTGCTGCTCGTACTCTTCGATGGCCGCCAGGTTGATCGCGCCCAGGCGCTGGATACGCGCCTCGACCTGCTCCAGCGCCTGCTCGGTGCCCTGCTCGCTGGCCTCGGCCTCGAGCGTGGCGAGCACGCCCTGAAGATCGTAGCCGTCGGCGAGCAGTTGTTCCTGCAAGGTCTTGCGCCGCACATCCAGCCCCTGGGACTCCAGGCGCTGCTGCTCCAGCTGGCCGCGCAACAGTTGCGACTGCTGCTCGGCCTGGGTGCGGCGGCGCTCGGCATCACGCAACTCACGGTCCGCCTCGTCCATGTGCAGCCGCGCCTGGCGCATTTCTTCGTCGACACTCATGCGGCGCTCGAGCAGTTCCTCAAGCTTCAGGCGCAACTCTTCGAGCGGCGCCTCGCCTTCCTCGAGATTCAGGTTCAGTTGCTCCTGACGCTCGTTCAGGCGCGCGGCCTGCTGCTCCAGGCGCTCGAGCGCCTGGCGGGTGGAATCGTGCTGGGCGCGCAACGAGCCCAGGCGCACGGCCAGTTGATGGGCATGGTCCTTGTGCTGGCGGGCCTCCTGGCGGACCCGGTCGAGACCTTCGCGCAGGGTGTCGCGGCGCGCCATCAGTTGCTCGCGCTGTTCGGTGTCCGCGGCCATCAGGTCGAGGGACTCCTGCAACAGCAGGCGCGCCTCGCCCAACTGCTCATGCTCCAGGGCACGCTGCTCCTGGAGCTCGGCCAACTCTTCGTGCAAGCGTCGGCGGCGCAGTTCAAGCTGTTCGGCCCGGGCCCGGCCAGCAGACAGGCGCGCCTTGAGCTCACCGTGCTGGCGGCTCTCGTCCTGGCTGCGACGGCGCAATTGCTCGCGCTGCTCCTCCAGGTCGAGCTGTTGTTCACGCAGACGCTGCAGTTGCTCGTCGAGCTGTTCGAGCGACGCTTCCTGCTCCAGTTGTTCCTGGGCCAGGCGTTCGATTTCCTGGCCCCTGGCCAGCACGCCACCCTGGGCTTCACCACCGCGGCTGACCCGCAGGAAATGCCGCCCCACCCAGTATCCGTCGCGGCTGACCAGGCTTTGCCCAGCAACCAGTGACGCCCGCTGCGCCAACGCCTGCTCCAGCGTTTCAACCGGCCTCACCTGCCCCAGCCAGGCCGACAGGTCGGCCCGCCCCTCGACCTTGTCGAGCAGGCTGCCGGGAACACGCGGACCCTCGCCCCCGGCCAGCAGCAGGCGCAGATCGCCCTGCTCCAGCGCGGCGAAGTCCAGGCCGGCGAAGTCATCCAGCAACACTGCCTGCAGGTCGGCGCCAAGCACCGTTTCCACCGCCAGCTCCCAGCCGGGCTCGACCCGCAGCCCCTCGGCCAGGCGCGGGCGCTGCTCCAGGCCCTGGGCGCGCAGCCAGTCGGCGGCCCCCACACCGGGCTCCAGCGCCGCCTGCTGCAAAGCCTCCAGCGAGGCCAGACGCCCGCCCAGGCGCTGCAGATCACCCTGCTGTTGCTGTTGTGCCTGGCTGGTCTGCTGCAGGTGTTCGCGCAACCCTTCCAGGCGCTCGACCACCTGCTGCTCTTGCAGGTGCAGCTCTTCGAGCAGCAACTCGCTGCTGGCCACTTGCTCGCCCAGATCAAACGTCTCGGTGTCCTGGGTATCACCACCGAGCTGCTCACCCTCCTCGCCCAGCTTGCGCTGGCGCTCGGCCAGGCGCTCCAGGCTGGATTCGAGCTGCGCCAGGCGCGCCTGCTGCACCTCGGCCTGACGGCGCGGCTCGGCGGAGCGGGTGTTGAAGCCGTCCCACTGCTCCTGCCAGCCGTGCATGCCGAGCTCAGCTTCCTCCAGAGTCGCGGCGGCTTCCTCGGCCGCGGCCAGGGTCAGCTCCTGCTCCGGTTCGAGCATTGCCAATTCTTCGCCGAGGGTCGCCAGCAAGGTGCGGTCATGCCCCAGGTGCGATTCGGTTTCCAGGCGGCTGCGCTCGGCCTCCTTCAGGTCGTCCTGCAACTGGCGCAGACGCTGCTGGCCGTGCTGGATGCTCTGCTCGACGCGGGCGATATCGCCAGCCACCGAATAGAAGCGGCCCTGCACCTGGTTGAAGCGTTCGGACAACTCATGGTGACCGTCGCGCAGTCGCTCGATGCTGGCGTCGGCGTTGCGCTGTTCGGCCACCAGCGCCTCGAAGGCGACCTCCTGGTCGCCGATCACCGTCTCGCGCTGGCGCACCCGCTCATCCAGGTCGCGCCAGCGCAGAGCCGACAGGCGTGCCTTGAGCTGACGCTCCTCGGCCTTGTACTCACGGTATTTCTCGGCAGCCTGGGCCTGGCGGTGCAGGCGCTCGATCTGGCGTTCCAGCTCTTCGCGCAGGTCGGTCAGGCGCGCGAGGTTTTCCTGGGTACGGCGGATGCGGCTCTCGGTCTCGCGGCGACGCTCCTTGTACTTGGAGATGCCCGCCGCTTCCTCGATGAAGTTGCGCAACTCCTCGGGCTTGGCCTCGATCAGCTTGCTGATCATGCCCTGCTCGATGATCGAATAGCTGCGCGGCCCCAGACCGGTGCCGAGGAAGATATCGGTGATGTCACGACGCCGGCACTTGGTGCCGTTCAGGTAATAGGTGTTCTGCCCGTCGCGGGTGACCTTGCGGCGGATCGAGATCTCGGCGTAGGCGGCGTACTCGCCCACCAGGCTGTTGTCGCTGTTGTCGAACACCAGCTCGATGCTGGCCTGGCTGACCGGCTTGCGGCTGGTGGAGCCGTTGAAGATGACATCGGTCATCGACTCGCCACGCAGGTTCTTCGCCGAACTCTCGCCCATCACCCAGCGCACCGCGTCGATGATGTTGGATTTACCGCAGCCGTTGGGGCCGACCACGGCGGCCATGTTGCTGGGGAAGTTGACCGTGGTCGGGTCGACGAACGACTTGAACCCGGCCAGGCGGATGCACTTCAGGCGCACCGCTCAGACCCGCGCCAGCGCCGCCAGCACCAGTTCGCAACTGCGCTGGCAATAGGCGGTGAGCACCTCGCGGATGCGCGGCAGGTCGCGGGCGACCACAGCTTCGAGCAGGCGGGCAAACAGCTCCAGGTAATCTGCCATGTTGGCCTGGCGCTGGTCCAGGGCCAGGTAGTAGGCGCGGCTCATGGCCGGCTGCAGGTTCTCGACGGTTTCCTGCAGGTACGGGTTGTTGGCGAACGGATACGCGGCGCGCATCACCGCGAAGCTGTCGCCGACGAAGGCCTTGATGTCCTTGCCGGCATGGGCCTGCTTGAGGCGCTGCTGGATGTCCAGGAACGGGCGCAGGTCGCCCTCGGTGCGCCAATGCTGGGCGACGGCGTTGCCCAGCAGGATGTAGAACTCGCCCATCAGGGCGCACAGGCTGCGCACGCTGTTTTCGTCGAGCTCGGTCACATGGGCGCCACGGCGCGGCAGGATGGCCACCAGGTGCCGGCGCTCGAGGATGAGCAGCGCCTCGCGCACCGAACCGCGGCTGACGTTAAGGGCCTGGGTGACCTTCTGCTCCTGGATGCGCTCGCCGGGTGCGAGTTCGCCGCGGATGATCCGCTCGGCCAGGTAGTGGGCAATTTGCTCGGAGAGGCTGTCCGGCGCCTTGAACGTCATGGTTTTCCTTCGCAATCTGGGTAGCTGTGCACAAGGGCGCGATTGTAGCGCACTTGCCAGGCGCTCGCGCAGCAGGACTGCGTGCTTTGTGCGACTGGCGGGTCAACTTTCCTGCACGGCGCGAACTATGCTTTGGAAAAGGCTCGATGAGGCGGCTCGGAAGGCCCTCGTGCAAATTCTTGACCTTTGAGTCAGAAAATTATTGACCCGAAGGTCAGCCGTTGCTTAGAGTCCGCCGGAACAACAATAAAACCATTGCGAGGCCCTCCCCCGTGATCCAGTTTCTCGTCAACCAGGAGCTGCGCAGCGAGCATGCCCTGGACCCGAACATGACGGTGCTGCAGTACCTGCGCGAGCACCTGGGCAAACCCGGCACCAAGGAAGGCTGCGCCAGCGGCGACTGTGGCGCCTGCACCGTGGTCGTCGGCGAACTTGTCGAAAACGCCCAGGGTGGCGACGACATCCGCTACCGCAGCCTCAACTCATGCCTGACGTTCGTCTCCGCCCTGCACGGCAAGCAACTGATCAGCGTCGAGGGTCTCAAGCACCAGGGCGAACTGCACAGCGTGCAAAAGGCCATGGCCGACTGCCATGGCTCGCAGTGCGGCTTCTGCACCCCTGGTTTCGTCATGTCGCTGTTCGCCCTGCAGAAGAACAGCCAAGGCCACGACCTGCACCAGGCCCAGGAGGCCCTGGCCGGCAACCTGTGCCGCTGCACCGGCTACCGGCCGATCCTCGAGGCTGCCGAGCAGAGCTGCGCACGCCCCTGCCGCGACCAGTTCGACGCTCAGCAGGCGCAGACCATCGCCCGCCTCAAGGCCATCGCCCCGCAACAGACCGGCGAGCTTAATAGCGGCGACAAGCGCTGCCTGGTGCCGCTGACCGTGGCCGACCTGGCCGACCTGTACAGCTCGCACCCCGAGGCGCGCCTGCTGGCCGGGGGTACCGACCTGGCGCTGGAAGTCACCCAGTTCCACCGCACCCTGCCGGTGATGATCTACGTCGGCCATGTCGCCGAACTCAAGCGCATCGACAAGACCGCCAGCCATCTGGAGATCGGCGCCGCCACGCCGCTGACCGACTGCTACACCGCGCTCAACGAGGAGTACCCCGACTTCGGCGACCTGCTGCACCGCTTCGCCTCGCTGCAGATCCGCAACCAGGGCACTCTCGGCGGCAATATCGGCAACGCCTCGCCAATCGGTGACTCGCCACCTCTGTTGATCGCCCTCGACGCGCAGATCGTCCTGCGCCAAGGCGAGCGCCAGCGCACCCTGGCCCTGGAAGACTACTTCATCGACTACCGCATCACTGCACGCCAGGACAGCGAGTTCATCGAGAAGATCATCGTGCCGCGCGCCAGCAACGACTGGGCCTTCCGTGCCTACAAGGTGTCCAAGCGCCTGGACGACGATATCTCCGCGGTGTGCGCGGCGTTCAACCTGAGCATCGAGAACGGGGTGGTCAGCGGCGTGCGCATCGCCTTCGGCGGCATGGCGGCGACTCCCAAGCGTGCCCGCGCCTGCGAAGCCGCGCTGCGCGGCAAGCCGTGGACCCAGGCCAGCGTCGAACGCGCCTGCCAGGCCCTGGCCGAGGACTTCACCCCGCTCAGCGACTTCCGCGCCAGCCGCGAGTACCGCCTGCTGACCGCGCAGAACCTGCTGCGCAAGTACTTCATCGAACTGCAAACGCCGCACATCGAAACCCGGGTGACCGCCTATGTCTAACCATCACGCCGTCAAGAGCCAGGCCGAGATGGCCGCACTGTTCAGCCAGGACCTGACCACCGGGGTCGGCCGCAGCCTCAAGCACGACAGCGCCGACAAACACGTGGCCGGCGAGGCGGTGTACATCGACGACCGCCTGGAATTCCCCAACCAGCTGCACGTCTATGCACGCACCGCCGACCGCGCTCATGCGCGCATCCTGCGCATCGACACCACGCCCTGCTACCAGTTCGAGGGGGTACGCATCGCTATCACCCATGAGGACATCCCGGGGCTCAAGGACATCGGCCCGGTGGTGGCCGGCGACCCGCTGCTGGCCATCGACAAGGTCGAGTTCTTCGGCCAGCCGGTGCTCGCCGTGGCCGCCTGCGACCTCGAGACCGCCCGCCGAGCCGCCATGGCCGCCATCGTCGAGTACGAAGACCTGGAGCCGGTGCTCGACGTGGTCGAGGCCCTGCGCAAGAAGCATTTCGTGCTCGACAGCCACACCCACCAGCGCGGCGACTCTGCCGCCGCACTGGCCAGTGCCCCGCACCGCATCCAGGGCACCCTGCACATCGGCGGCCAGGAGCACTTCTACCTGGAGACCCAGATCAGCTCGGTGATGCCCGGTGAAGACGGCGGCATGATCGTCTACTGCTCGACGCAAAACCCCACCGAGGTGCAGAAGCTGGTGGCCGAGGTGCTCGACGTGCCGATGCACAAGATCGTCGTCGACATGCGCCGCATGGGTGGCGGTTTCGGCGGCAAGGAAACCCAGGCCGCCAGCCCCGCGTGCCTGTGCGCGGTGATCGCGCGCCTGACCGGCCAGCCGACCAAGATGCGCCTGCCGCGGGTCGAAGACATGACCATGACCGGCAAGCGTCACCCGTTCTACGTGGAATATGACGTCGGCTTCGACGACAACGGCCGCCTGCACGGGATCAATTTCGACCTGGCGGGCAACTGCGGCTACTCGCCGGACCTGTCCGGTTCGATCGTCGACCGCGCCATGTTCCACTCCGACAACGCCTACTACCTGGGCGATGCCACGGTGCACGGCCACCGCTGCAAGACCAACACGGCCTCCAACACTGCCTACCGCGGCTTCGGCGGCCCGCAGGGGATGGTCGCCATCGAGCAGGTGATGGACCATATCGCCCGTCACCTGGCCCTCGACCCGCTGGCGGTGCGCAAGGCCAACTACTACGGCAAGACCGAGCGCAACGTCACCCACTACTACCAGACCGTCGAGCACAACATGCTCGAGGAGATGACCGCCGAGCTCGAAGCCAGCAGCGACTACCATGAGCGCCGCGAATCGATCCGCCGCTTCAACGCCAACAGCCCGGTGCTGAAAAAAGGCCTGGCGCTGACCCCGGTGAAGTTCGGCATCTCGTTCACCGCCACCTTCCTCAACCAGGCAGGTGCCTTGATCCACATCTACACCGACGGCAGCATCCACCTCAACCACGGCGGCACCGAGATGGGCCAGGGCCTGAACACCAAGGTCGCCCAGGTGGTGGCGCAGGTGTTCCAGGTCGACTTCAACCGTATCCAGATCACCGCCACCAATACCGACAAGGTGCCCAACACCTCGCCCACCGCCGCCTCCAGCGGCGCCGACCTGAACGGCAAGGCCGCGCAGAACGCCGCCGAGATCCTCAAGAAGCGCCTGACCGAGTTCGCGGCCCGGCACTACAACGTCACCGAGGAAGACGTCGAGTTCCGTAACGGCCATGTGCGCGTGCGCGAGCAGATCGTCAGTTTCGAGCAATTGGTCCAGCAGGCCTATTTCGCCCAGGTGTCGCTGTCGACCACCGGTTTCTACCGCACGCCGAAGATTTTCTACGACCGCAACCAGGCCCGTGGCCGCCCGTTCTACTACTTCGCGTTCGGCGCCGCCTGCGTGGAGGTGATCGTCGATACCCTGACCGGCGAGTACAAGATGCTGCGCGCCGACATCCTGCACGACGTGGGCGATTCGCTGAACCCTGCCATCGACATCGGCCAGGTGGAGGGTGGTTTTGTCCAGGGCATGGGCTGGCTGACCACCGAGGAACTGGTGTGGAATGCCAAGGGCAAGCTGATGACCAACGGCCCGGCCAGCTACAAGATCCCGGCAGTGGCCGACATGCCGATCGATATGCGCGTCAAGCTGGTGGAGAACCGCAAGAACCCTGAGGACACCGTGTTCCACTCCAAGGCCGTGGGCGAACCGCCGTTCATGCTCGGCATTGCCGCCTGGTGCGCGATCAAGGACGCGGTGGCGAGCATCGCCGACTACCGCGTGCAGCCAAACATCGACGCGCCGTCGACGCCGGAGCGGGTGTTGTGGGGTTGCGAGCAGATGCGCAAGGCGGTGGCTGCGGCGCAGCCTGCCGAACAGCAACTGGAGCCCGTGACGCACTGACGCCGCCGCCCCTGTAGGAGCGGCTTCAGCCGCGAAGCTGACACCGCGGTGCCTGGCAGCCGCTTCGCGGCTGATCGCGGGTGAACCCGCTCCTACAAGGACCGAGTCGTTTGATAGAGGATCTGAATCATGCACCAATGGATCAACGCCCTCGCCGAGCACCAAGCCCGTGGCGAGCCCTGCGTGCTGGTGACCATCATCGAGGAGCGCGGCTCCACCCCGCGCAACGCCGGCTCGAAAATGGTGGTCAGCGCCAGCGCGCTGTACGACACCATCGGCGGCGGCCACCTGGAGTTCAAGGCCCTGCACATCGCCCGGCAGATGCTCGCGGAACACCGCAGTACCCCGCACCTGGAGCGCTTCAGCCTCGGCGCCAGCCTCGGCCAGTGCTGCGGCGGCGCCACCGTGCTGCTGTTCGAGCCGATGAGCGGCGTGCAAGCCGAGATCGCCGTGTTCGGCGCGGGCCATGTCGGCCGCGCTCTGGTACCCTTGCTCGCCGCGCTGCCCTGCCGGGTGCGCTGGATCGATTCGCGCGAGCAGGAGTTCCCCGCGCTCATCCCCACCGGAGTGAGCAAGATCGTCAGCGAAGAGCCGGTCGACGAAGTTGCCGACCTGCCCGCCGGCAGCTACTGCATCGTCATGACCCATAACCACCAGCTGGACCTGGAGCTGACCTCCGCGATCCTCAAGCGCAACGACTTCACCTGGTTCGGCCTGATCGGTTCGAAGACCAAGCGTGTCAAGTTCGAGCACCGCCTGCGCGAGCGCGGCTTCGACGACGCGCTGATGGCGCGCATGCGCTGCCCGATGGGCCTGGCCGAGGTCAAGGGCAAGCTGCCGATCGAGATCGCCGTGTCCATCGCCGCCGAAATCATTGCCACCTACAACGCCTGCTTCGGCCAGCACGACGCTGCCGCCAACTCAGGCCCCATCGCCCAGTTGCTGCCGTCCTCGCGACGCAGCCAGACCCTTTGACGAGAGCCCCATGAGCGCAACCCGCAAAGCCTACCGAGCCGCCATCCTGCACAGCATCGCCGACCCCGCCGAGGTCGGCCTGGAGGCATCCTGCGAATACTATGAAGACGGCCTGCTGGTGGTCGACGACGGCCGCATCAGCGCCCTGGGCCATGCCAGCGAGCTGCTGCCAACCCTCGACGCCGCCATCCCGGTGCAACACTACCAGGACGCCCTGATCACCCCGGGCTTCATCGACACCCATATCCATTTCCCGCAGACCGGCATGATCGGCTCCTATGGCGAGCAACTGCTGGACTGGCTGAACACCTACACCTTCCCCTGCGAAAAGCAGTTCGCCGACAAGGCCCATGCCGACCAGGTGGCGAAGATCTTCCTCGCCGAACTGTTGCGCAACGGCACCACCACCGCGCTGGTGTTCGGCAGCGTGCACCCCGAGTCGGTCAACGCCCTGTTCGAGGAGGCCGAGCGCCTGGACCTGCGCATGATCGCCGGCAAGGTGATGATGGACCGCAACGCCCCCGACTACCTCACCGATACCGCCGAGTCCAGCTATCGCGACAGCAAGATGCTCATCGAGCGCTGGCACAGCAAGGGCCGCCTGCACTACGCCGTCACCCCGCGCTTCGCGCCGACCAGCACGCCGGAACAGTTGAGCGTGGCCGGTCAGTTGCTCAAGGAGCACCCGGGCGTGTACATGCACACCCACCTGTCGGAGAACCTCAAGGAAATCGACTGGGTCAAGGAACTGTTCCCCGAGCAGCAAGGCTACCTCGACGTCTACGACCACTTCGAGCTGCTCGGTGAGCGCTCGGTGTTCGCCCACGGCGTGCACCTGTGCGACGACGAGTGCCAGCGCCTGGCCGAAACCGGTTCGGCCATCGCCTTCTGCCCGACCTCCAACCTGTTCCTCGGCAGCGGCCTGTTCAATCTGCCCCAGGCCGAGCGCTTCAAGGTCAACGTCGGCCTGGGCACCGATGTCGGCGCCGGCACCAGCTTCTCGCTGCTCAACACCCTGAACGAGGCGTACAAGGTGATGCAGTTGCAAGGCGCGCGCCTGCACCCGTACAAGTCGCTGTACCTGGCCACCCTCGGCGGTGCCCGCGCCCTGCGCCTGGAGGACCGCATCGGCAGCCTGCGCCCGGGCAATGACGCCGACTTCGTGGTGCTCGACTACAAGGCCACCCCGCTGCTGGACTACCGCCTGCAGCAGTCGAAAAGCATCGAGGAGACCTTGTTCGTGCTCACCACCCTGGGCGACGACCGCACCGTGCGCGAGACCTACGCCGCCGGGCGTTGCGTACACCAGCGCTAAGGTTGTTTGGCCAGGCCTCGATAGAATGCACCGCCGATCGCAGCGCCGATCAGCGGTGCCAGCCAGAACAGCCAAAGTTGCTGCAGCGCCCAGCCACCGACGAACAGCGCAGGCCCGGTGCTGCGCGCCGGGTTCACCGAGGTGTTGGTGACCGGGATCGAGATCAGGTGGATCAAGGTCAACGCCAGGCCAATGGCGATCGGCGCAAACCCGGCCGGCGCCCGGGCGTCCGTGGCGCCCATGATGATCACCAGGAACATCGCGGTCATCACCACTTCGCTGACGAAGCCCGCGGCCAGGGTGTAGCCGCCGGGCGAGTGTTCGCCATAACCATTCGACGCCATGCCGTTGCCCACCTCGAAACCGGCCTTGCCGGTGGCGATGAAGTAGATCACCGCCGCGGCGAGGATCGCGCCGATCACCTGGGCAATCACGTAGGGCAGCAACTCTTTTGCCGGGAATCGTCCCCCCACCACCAGCCCGAACGACACGGCGGGGTTGAGGTGGCAACCGGAGATATGGCCGATGGCGAATGCCATGGTCAGGACGGTAAGGCCGAAAGCAAAGGCGACACCCAGGACACCGATGCCGACAGGCGAGCTGGCGGCCAGCACCGCGCTGCCACAACCACCCAGGACCAACCAGAAGGTGCCGACCAGCTCGGCACCCATGCGCACACCCAGGGATGAACTCATGGAGCATTCCTCAAGTAATTGGACGCAACGACTGCGCAAGCCCAACTGCTTGATGAAGGTTTGCTGAGGAAAATCTAGCAGAGCCTTGGCCAAGGGCCAGTAAAGCCAGGGGCTGCGAAGCAGCCCCGCTCAGGCAGGCAAACGATCAACCCTTGGCAGTAGCCTTGGGCTTTTTCAGCAGGTGGGAGAACACCGCGTGCAGATCGTCCGAGGCGCTCTCCTCGTCGAGGTTGAGCTTGCTGTCGATATGGTCCATGTGATGCATCATCAGGCTTACCGCCTGCTCGGCATCACGGGCCTCGATCGCATCGATCAGCTGCATGTGCTCATCGTACGAGCAGTGCGAGCGGTTGCCGCTTTCGTACTGGGCGATGATCAGCGAAGTCTGCGACACCAGGCTGCGCTGGAAGCTCACCAGCGGTGCGTTGCCGGCGGCTTCGGCCAGCTTGAGGTGAAACTCGCCGGACAGGCGGATACCGGCGCCACGGTCGCCACGGGAGAAGCTGTCACGCTCCTCGCGGACCATCTGGCGCAGTTCGTTGAGCTGTTCGAGAGTGGCGTGCTGCACGGCCAGTTCGGTGATGGCGCGCTCGACCATGCGCCGCGAGAAGAACACCTGCCGCGCCTCCTCGACCGTGGGGCTGGCCACCACCGCACCACGGTTGGGCCGCAACAGCACCACGCTTTCATGGGCCAGGCGCGACAGGGCGCGGCGGATGATGGTGCGGCTGACGCCGAAGATCTCGCCCAGTGCTTCCTCGCTCAACTTGGTGCCCGGTGCCAGACGCTGCTCGAGGATCGCCTCGAAGATATGCGCATAGACGATGTCGTCCTGGGTACCGCTGCGGCCGGCCTTGCCAGTGCGCACAGGTTTTTTCAGAGGTTGCAGCTGTTCGTTCATGGGCTCTCGAGCACAAAGGATCTGCCAGTCGGACCGTGACTGTAATACCGGTCAGCGGGGGGATGGCAAGCCCTGGAAGAAGAAAAGGGGCCAAGGTATGGCGCCATTGTACACAGGCTGACCCGTTTCTGCAGGTGGCCTTTTACCTATATAGCCGTTGTACGGCAGTTCGTGGGAACAAAAGATAAAACATTATTTGCATTCTTTGTACACAAAAGCATAATCCTGCGAGCAACTTCCTGACCCAAAAGTCAACAAACTGGTCGGACGTCTGCCACACCCCCTCGCGAAGCCCCCCAGTGCATGGCTCAGGACCAGGCTTCGAACAACAAGAAAGACTTGAGGAGTACTCGCTGTGGAAAGCCGCAAATCCGAAGCACCTACGCTGGATCTCGTCCCACCGCTCGAAACGGGCTGGCTGGAGCGGATTTTCAAACTCAAGCAGCATGGCAGCACCGTCCGCACCGAGCTGATCGCCGGGGTGACCACCTTCATCACCATGGCCTACATCATCTTCGTCAACCCCAACATCATGGCCGACGCCGGCATCGACCACGGCGCGGCATTCGTCGCCACCTGTATCGCCGCCGCCCTCGGCTGCCTGCTGATGGGCCTGTACGCCAACTGGCCGGTCGGCCTGGCGCCGGGCATGGGGCTCAACGCCTTCTTCACCTACACCGTGGTCGGCACCATGGGCTACAACTGGGAAACGGCGCTGGGGGCGGTGTTCGTCTCGGGCGTGCTGTTCATGTTCCTGACCGTTTCGCGCGTGCGTGAGTGGCTGCTCAACAGCATCCCGCTAAGCCTGCGCCACGCCATGGGGGCCGGCGTCGGCTTGTTCCTCGGGCTGATCGGCCTGAAAACCGCCGGCATCATCGTCGACAGCCCGGCAACCCTGGTCAAGCTCGGCTCGCTGCATGAGCCCGGCCCACTGCTGGCGGCGGTGTGCTTCCTGCTGATCGCCATCCTCAGCTACAAGCGGGTGTTCGGCGCGATCCTGATCAGCATCATCGGCGTCACCCTGGCCGGCTGGGGCCTGGGCCTGGTCAAGTTCGGCGGGGTGGTGTCGATGCCGCCGAGCCTGGCACCGACCTGGATGGCCATGGACGTGGTCGGCGTGTTCAACGTCAGCATGATCAGCGTGGTGCTGGCGTTCCTGTTCGTGCATATGTTCGACACCGCCGGCACGCTGATGGGGGTGGCCCAGCGGGCCAACCTGGTGGCACCGGACGGGCGTATCGAGAACCTGTCGCGGGCACTGAAGGCCGACAGCACCTCCAGCGTGTTCGGCGCGGTGGTCGGCGTGCCGCCGGTGACCAGCTACGTGGAAAGTGCTGCGGGCGTCGCGGCAGGCGGGCGCACCGGCTTGACCGCCGTGGTGGTGGGGATCCTGTTCATCGCGGCGATGTTCTTCGCCCCATTGGCGGGGATGATCCCGGCCTATGCCACCGCTGGCGCGCTGATCTACGTGGCGATGCTGATGATGGGCAGCATGGCGCATATCGAGTGGGATGAAGCCACCGACAGCATTCCGGCGATCGTCACCGTGATCATGATGCCGCTGACCTTCTCGGTGGCAGACGGCATTGCCCTTGGCTTCATCAGCTACGTGGCGCTCAAGGCAGGTACCGGCAAGTTCAAGGAGATCTCGGCCAGCCTGTGGGTGCTGTGCGCGATCTTCATTGCCAAGTTTGTGTTCCTCTGATCCCGCTGCAACAACCAAGGGCGCCTCGGCGCCCTTTCTCTATTTCAACACCCTGTACAAAAACAACAGGCGAAAAAAAGCCCGCCAGTGTGAGAGCGGGCCAAGGACCTACGAAGATTCTTCTAGCGACCAACTAGCTTCCACGATAGGTCGAATAGCTGTACGGCGAGATCAGCAGCGGCACGTGGTAGTGCTCCTGCTGCTCGTCGATGCCAAAGCGCAGCACGACCACGTCGAGGAACGCGGTGTCCGGCAGCTTCACACCCTTGGCGCGGTAGTAGTCACCTGCGCTGAACTGCAATTGATAGACGCCGGTGCGGTAGTCGTCACCCTGCAGCAGCGGCGCGTCAACGCGGCCATCGCTGTTGGTCAGGGCGGTGTTCACCAGTTCCAGCTGCTGGCCTTCGACGCGGTACAGCTCGACCTTGATCGAGCTGCCCGGGCAGCCATGCGCGGCGTCCAGTACGTGTGTGGTCAAACGTCCCATTTGCTTGTCGCCTCTTGTCGTCTACGTGGGCAAAAAATACACGGCAACGGGCTGGCACCGTGCGGGAATGCAGCTATTAAGACAGTTTAGCGATAGATTGTACACAATTTTTTCTGCATCCAAGGTCAAGGCTCCTCGAACACTCCATCAGTCGCGAAGACACGCCCGATGCCGACCCTCGCGGCATTAGCTGACCAATCAGGCAGGTTTCTTGCAAGCCATTCTCAGGCGACAAATGGGAAGAAATGCGGAAAAACAGGCTTACAAAGTATTTAAGAAGTTGTATACAATCAGCCCATCCGGTGGTGCGACATCCCGACGCGGCCCGCCCACCACTCGCACATACGTACAAGAAGGAAGACTGCAGTGAGCGCTGACTACCCTCGCGACCTGATCGGTTACGCCAACAACCCACCTCATCCGCAATGGCCGGGCAATGCCCGCATTGCACTGTCCTTCGTGCTCAACTACGAAGAAGGTGGCGAGCGCAACATCCTGCACGGCGACAAAGAGTCCGAAGCGTTCCTCTCCGAAATGGTCGCCGCCCAGCCGCTGCAGGGCGCGCGCAACATGAGCATGGAGTCGCTCTACGAATACGGCAGCCGCGCCGGCGTATGGCGCCTGCTCAAGCTGTTCAAGGACAGCGGCGTGCCGCTGACCATCTTCGCCGTGGCCATGGCCGCCCAGCGCCACCCCGACGTGATCCGCGCCATGGTCGAGGCCGGCCACGAGATCTGCAGCCACGGCTACCGTTGGATCGACTACCAGTACATGGATGAAGCGCAAGAGCGCGAGCACATGCTCGAAGCCATCCGCATCCTCACCGAACTCACCGGCGAACGCCCACTGGGCTGGTATACCGGCCGCACCGGCCCGAACACCCGGCGCCTGGTCATGGAGGAAGGCGGCTTCCTCTACGACAGCGACACCTATGACGACGACCTGCCCTACTGGGAGCCGAGTAACCCGACCGGCAAGCCGCACCTGGTGATCCCCTACACCCTCGACACCAACGACATGCGCTTCACCCAGGTACAGGGCTTCAACTGCGGCGAGCAGTTCTTCCAGTACCTCAAGGACGCTTTCGACGTGCTCTACGAGGAAGGCGCCGAGGCGCCGAAGATGCTCTCCATCGGCCTGCACTGCCGCCTGGTCGGCCGCCCGGCGCGCCTGGCCGCGCTCAAGCGCTTCGTCGACTACGCCAAGAGCCACGAGCAGGTCTGGTTCGCCCGTCGCGTGGACATCGCCCGCCACTGGCACGCCACCCACCCGTACAAGAAAGAGAACGCCTGATGACCGCCTTCAAGACCCTCAAGCCCTCCACCCTGGACCGCGCCGCCTTCGTCGCGGCCTTCGCCGACATCTACGAGCACTCGCCGTGGGTCGCCGAGAAAGCCTACGACCTGGGGCAACTGGCCGAGCTGGACGAGATCGAGGCGTTGCATCAGCGCATGAGCGACATCCTGCTCAGCGCCAACCACGCCGACCAGCTGGCACTGATCAACGCTCACCCGGACCTGGCCGGCAAGGCCGCCATCCAGGGCGAACTGACCGAATCGAGCACCAACGAGCAGGCCGGCGCCGGTATTCACCAGTGCACCGCTGAAGAGTTCGCCCGCTTCACCGAACTCAACGACGCTTACAAGGCCAAGTTCCAGTTCCCGTTCATCATGGCGGTCAAGGGCAGCAACCGGCACCAGATCCTCGCCGCCTTCGAAAAACGCATCCACAACGACACCGATGCCGAGTTCAAGGAAGCTTTGGCGCAGATCAACCTGATCGCCCTGTTCCGCCTGCTGCAGCTATAAGGCACTGGCACCGCCCTGGCCCGAGTGCGTGACGCGTCCGCACCCAGGGCCCCGGCCCGCCAGGCCACCAAAATCCAGAACAACGAATAGAAGAGATAACCGCATGCGCACCCTGATGATCGAGCCCCTGACCAAAGAAGCCTTCGCCCCCTTCGGTGACGTGATCGAAACCGACGGCAGCGACCACTTCATGATCAACAACGGCTCGACCATGCGCTTCCACAAGCTCGCCACGGTCGAGACCGCCGAGCCCGAAGACAAGGCGATCATCAGCATCTTCCGCGCCGACGCGCTGGAGATGCCGCTGACCGTGCGCATGCTGGAACGCCATCCGCTGGGCAGCCAGGCTTTCATCCCGCTGCTCGGCAACCCCTTTCTGATCGTGGTCGCGCCACTTGGCGATGCACCTGTATCAGGCTTGGTCCGCGCCTTCCGCAGTAATGGCAGGCAGGGCATTAATTACCATCGCGGCGTCTGGCACCACCCGGTGCTGACGATCGAAAAGCGGGATGACTTCCTGGTGGTTGATCGCAGTGGTTCCGGCAACAACTGCGATGAGCATTACTTCCCCGAGGAACAGATGTTGATCCTCAATCCCCACCAATAAGAAAAGGTCGGTCACCCAGGTCCGCCTGAACCGTGACCGGCGAGAGGTACATACTGTGGAAGCACACCTTCACGAATGGCTGAACCTGAGCATTCGCTGGGTTCACATGATCACCGGCGTGGCCTGGATCGGTGCATCGTTCTACTTCGTCTGGCTGGAGAACCACCTGAACCGAAGCAACCCGCGCGATGGGTTGTCGGGTGACCTCTGGGCCATCCACGGTGGTGGTATCTACCACCTGGAAAAATACAAGCTGGCCCCGCCGAAGATGCCCGAGAACCTGCACTGGTTCAAATGGGAAGCCTACTTCACCTGGATGTCCGGGATCGCCCTGCTGTGCGTGGTGTTCTACTGGAACCCGACCCTGTACCTGCTGGCACCCGGCAGCACCCTCAGCGGTGCCGAAGGCGTGGCCATCGGTATCGGCTCGCTGATCGCCGGCTGGTTCATCTACGACTTCCTCTGCGACTCGCCCCTGGGCAAGAAGCCGGCCCTGCTCGGCGCCGTGCTGTTCGTGCTGATCATCGCCGCCTGCTGGGGCTTCAGCCTGGTGTTCAGCGGCCGTGGCGCGTACCTGCACACCGGCGCGATCATCGGCACCATCATGGTCGGTAACGTGTTCCGCATCATCATGCCGGCGCAGCGCCAGCTGGTGGCGGCCATCGAGAACAACCAGACCCCCGACCCGGTGCTGCCGGCCAAGGGCCTGCTGCGCTCGCGCCACAACAACTACTTCACCCTGCCGGTGCTGTTCATCATGATCAGCAACCACTTCCCGAGCACCTACGGCAGCCAGTACAACTGGCTGATCCTGGCCGGGATCGCGGTGGCCGCGGTATTGATCCGTCACTATTTCAACACCCGCCACGACAGCAACAAGTACGCCTGGACCCTGCCAGTCGGTGCCCTGGCGATGATCTGCCTGGCCTACGTGACCGGCCCGAAACCACTGCCGAGCGCACCTGAGCAGGCCGCCGCCAAGGTCGAGTACCAACCGCTGCCGGCCACCGCCGTGGGCGGCAAGACCGCCGCCGAACTGCGCGCCGAGGAATCCGCCAAACCTGCGGCACCCGCCGAGGCTCCGGCCCAAGCCACAGCCCAGGCTGGCGGTGAAACCTTCGACAAGATCCACACCGTCATCCAGGAACGCTGCACCGTGTGCCACTCGGCCAAGCCGACCAGCCCGCTGTTCAGCGCAGCCCCAGCCGGCGTGATGTTCGACACCCCGCAGCAGATCCAGGCCCAGGCCGCGCGCATCCAGGCGCAGGCCGTCGCCAGCCAGATCATGCCGCTGGGCAACATCACCCAGATGACTGTCGAGGAACGCAAGCTGGTCGGCGACTGGATCGCCAAAGGCGCGCAGGTCAACTGAGACAACCCACGACTGCGTGGGAGCGGGCTTGCCCCGCGATGGGGCCGGTACTCCCGGCCTTGCTACAAGCTCTACGTAACAAGCAAGCATCGAGCGTTCGGCTTCACGCGGGAACCCCGGCCTCCTTTACCGGAGCCTGCCACGTGAAGCCGCCCGCTTGGATCCGAGAATAAAAACAAAACTCGAGGTGCTGCATGTCCGAGTCACCCAAGGCGTACATCCCTGTTGCGCCGCCACGACAGCCCCTGCCTTTGTTCCAGCTGATCCTGGTGGGTCTGCAACACGTTCTGCTGATGTACGGCGGCGCCATCGCGGTGCCGCTGATCATTGGCCAGGCGGCGGGCCTGTCCCGCGAAGAAGTCGCCTTCCTGATCAACGCCGACCTGCTGGTCGCCGGCGTTGCCACGATCATCCAATCCTTCGGTATCGGTCCGGTCGGCATTCGCATGCCGGTCATGATGGGTGCCAGCTTCGCCGCCGTCGGCAGCATGGTGGCCATGGCCGGCATGCCGGGCGTCGGCCTGCAGGGGATCTTCGGCGCGACCATCGCCGCCGGATTCTTCGGCATGCTGATCGCGCCGTTCATGTCCAAGGTCGTGCGCTTCTTCCCGCCGCTGGTGACCGGCACGGTCATCACCTCCATCGGCTTGTCGCTGTTCCCGGTAGCGGTCAACTGGGCCGGTGGCGGCCATGACGCCGAAGCCTTCGGCGCGCCGATCTACCTGATGGTCGCCGGCCTGGTGCTGGCGGTGATCCTGCTGATCAACCGCTTCATGCGCGGCTTCTGGGTCAACGTGTCGGTACTGGTGGGCATGGGCCTGGGTTACGTGCTCGCCGGTTCCATCGGCATGGTCGACCTGTCGGGCCTGAGCGAGGCACCGTGGCTGCAGGTGGTTACGCCGCTGCACTTCGGCATGCCGACCTTCAGCCTGGCGCCGATCCTGTCGATGTGCCTGGTGGTGGTGATCATCTTCGTCGAGTCGACGGGCATGTTCCTTGCCCTGGGCAAGGTGACCGACCGTGAAGTAACGCCAGGCATGCTGCGGCGCGGCCTGCTGTGCGATGCCGGCGCGTCGTTCATCGCCGGCTTCTTCAATACCTTCACCCACTCCTCGTTCGCCCAGAACATCGGCCTGGTGCAGATGACCGGGGTGCGCTGCCGCTACGTCACGGTGATGGCCGGCGCGCTGCTGATCCTGCTCAGCCTGCTGCCCAAGGCGGCCTTCCTGATCGCCTCGATCCCGCCCGCGGTACTGGGCGGCGCGTCCATCGCCATGTTCGGCATGGTCACCGCCACCGGGATCAAGATCCTCCAGGAAGCGGACATCTCCGACCGACGCAACCAGTTGCTGGTCGCCGTCAGCGTCGGCTTTGGCCTGATCCCGGTGGTGCGCCCGGAGTTCTTCGCGCAGATGCCACAGTGGATGGAGCCGATCACCCACAGTGGTATCGCCATGGCCACCCTTAGCGCCCTGGTGCTGAACCTGCTGTTCAACATCCTCGGCGGCGCCGACCGCGCCGCGCACAACGATGCCTGTCACCAGCATTGAGTGACCAGGGGCGGCGCCGTCCTGGCCGCCCCGCTTCAACCCTGTGGTAACGCAGTACCGTCGGCCCGCCGGAATGGGCCGTCCGGGGCGCCTGCGCGCCGAAAAAGCCCTTACAAAAACAATAAGTCCGGGAATCACAACATGAAGCGCATCACCACCTCCGTCCTGCTTGGCAGCAGCCTGCTGGCCACCCTCCCCGCCCATGCCGGCGAATGGCTGCAGTGGCACGGCGAAAGCCTGTCCTACCTCTACGGCAAGGACTTCAAGGTCAACCCCGACATCCAGCAGACCATCACCTTCGAACACGCCAACAAGTGGAAGTACGGCGACACCTTCCTGTTCGTCGACAAGATCTTCTACAACGGCAAGGCCGACCCCGGCAAAGGCGTGACCACCTACTACGGTGAGTTCAGCCCGCGCCTGTCGTTCGGCAAGATCTTCGAGCGCAACCTGGCCTTCGGCCCGGTCAAGGACGTGCTGCTGGCCATGACCTACGAGCGTGGCGAGGGCGACAACGAGGCCTACCTGATCGGCCCCGGCTTCGACCTGAACGTGCCCGGCTTCAACTATTTCACCCTGAACTTCTACCTGCGCAACACCGAGGGCAGCCGCCCCGGTGACAACGTCTGGCAGATCACCCCGGCCTGGTCCTACACCATCCCGGTGGGCAAGTCCGACATCCTGATCGACGGCTACATCGACTGGGTGGTCGACAACGACCAGACCCGCCGTGGCACCTACCACGCCAACCTGCAGTTCAACCCACAGGTCAAATACGACCTGGGCAAGGCCCTTAACCTGGGCGCCAAGCAGCTCTACGTCGGCTTCGAATACAGCTACTGGAAGGACAAGTACGGCATTGACAGCCGCGGCAACGTGGACAGCAACCAGAGCGTCGCCAGCGCCCTGGTGAAGGTGCATTTCTGACCGAACGGGCGCATGCCCGATGATGTGACACCGTGCTCCAGGACGGAGCACTTGAGGCCCGGCGCGCAAGTGAGTAATCTGCGCGCCCCCTCGATCGGGGCGGGAAGGATCCCGCCCGCGTTTGCTGACCGCCCAGTCAATGTTTCCGGGCGGTTGGCCAACGTGTTGCCAGCGTGAAATACCTATTTCATCCGTTCAGAAAGACGTCGAGCAGGATGGTTGTGCCCAACGTGGAAAAGTTGGCGCAGCTCTTGCCAAACAGCTGTGGCCAATTGAAAAAAGCTGACCCAAAAGACAAGAACAGCGCCCGAGCGCTGACAACAGATCCAACTCAAGGGAGCGACACACGCAATGCGTACCATCAATAGCCTGATCCTCGCCGGCGGCCTGCTGGCCTGCGGCGCCAGCCAAGCCGGTGACCTGCTGCAATGGCAGAACAACAGCCTGACCTACCTGTGGGGCAAGAACTTCAAGGTCAACCCCGAGACCCAGCAGACGGTCACCTTCGAGCACGCCGATGCGTGGAAGTACGGCGACAACTTCTTCTTCTTCGACAAGATCTTCTACCAGGGCAAGAAGGACGCCAGTAACGGCCCGAACACCTACTACGGCGAGTTCAGCCCACGCCTGTCGTTCGGCAAGATCTTCGACCAGAAGCTCGAGTTCGGCCCGGTCAAGGACGTGCTGCTGGCCATGACCTACGAGTTCGGCGAAGGTGACACCGAGTCCTATCTGATCGGCCCCGGCTTCGACCTGGCGATCCCAGGCTTCGACTACTTCCAGCTGAACTTCTACCAGCGCACCACCGACGGCAGCCGCCCAGGCGACAACGTCTGGCAGATCACCCCGGTGTGGTCCTACACCATCCCTGTGGGTTCGTCCGACATTCTCATCGACGGCTTCATGGACTGGGTGGTGGACAACGACGAGAACCGTCGCGGCACCTACCAGGCGAACCTGCACTTCAACCCGCAGGTCAAGTACGACCTGGGCAAAGCGCTGCACCTGGGCGAGAAGCAGTTGTACGTGGGTATCGAGTACGACTACTGGAAGAACAAGTACGGCATCAAGGACAGCGATGCCTTCACTACCGATCAGAACACCATGAGCTTCCTGGTGAAAGTGCACTTCTGATCACACAGCGCTCAGGCTCTGTCTGACGTGGGAGCGGGCTTGCCCCGCCCCCACGTCCCTGCGCTACTCAGTGAGCAGGGCGCAGCGCCTGCCACAGCTTGCCGACGACGCTCACCACCGCCAGCACCACAGCCCCCGCAATCACCCCCGCCACACCATTGAGCAGTGCCCCGGTCAACGCCCCGCCGCGCCCGTCGGCGAACGCCTCGATGGCGTGATGCAGCGGCGCGATGCCGTGCACCAGGATCCCGCCACCGACCAGGAACATCGCCGCGGTGCCAATCACCGACAGGCTTTTCATCATGTACGGCGCTGCGCGCAGGATGCCGTTGCCCACCGCCTGGCTCAGCGCCGAGGCTTTCTTGGTCATCCACAGCCCCAGGTCATCGAGCTTGACGATGCCTGCCACCAGGCCATACACCCCCAGGGTCATGACGATGGCGATCCCCGACAGCACGATGATCTGCTGGCTCAGCGGCGCATCGGCCACGGTGCCCAGGGTGATGGCGATGATCTCGGCGGAGAGGATGAAATCGGTGCGCACCGCGCCCTTGATCTTGCTCTTTTCAAAGGCCACCAGGTCGACCTGCTCGTCCGCCACGGCCGCCTTGCGCGCCTCGTGCTGCGCGTCGTCCTCGGCCTTGCTGTGCAGGAACTTGTGCGCCAGCTTCTCGAAGCCCTCGAAGCACAGGTAGGCGCCACCAACCATCAGCAGCGGAATCACCGCCCAGGGAATGAACGCGCTGATCAGCAACGCCGCCGGCACCAGGATCGCCTTGTTCACCAGCGAGCCCTTGGCCACCGCCCACACCACCGGGATCTCGCGTTCGGCGCGCACGCCGGTGACCTGCTGGGCGTTGAGCGCCAGGTCGTCGCCCAGCACCCCGGCGGTCTTCTTCGCCGCGACCTTGGTCATCAACGAGACATCGTCGAGGACCGTGGCGATATCGTCGATCAATACCAGTAAGCTGCTTCCTGCCATGTCAAAATGTTTCCAGTAGGTTCGAATGGCCGGGATTCTAGCCCAAAGACGCTGCCTTGAGCGCCCGTCCGAGCGGGTGCTACCATGCCGGACCCCTCTTGGAGGGGCCAGACCCGAGGAAGATTCCCGACAATGAGCACCATTCGCGAGCGCAACAAGGAACTGATCCTGCGCGCAGCCAGTGAAGAATTCGCCGACAAGGGCTTCGCCGCCACCAAGACCAGCGATATCGCGGCCAAGGCCGGCCTGCCCAAGCCGAACGTGTACTACTACTTCAAGTCGAAGGAAAACCTCTACCGCGAGGTGCTCGAGAGCATCATCGCGCCGATCATGCAGGCCTCGACGCCGTTCAACGCCGACGGCGATCCGAAAGAAGTGCTCAGCGCGTACATCCGCTCGAAGATCCGCATCTCCCGCGACCTGCCCCACGCCTCCAAGGTGTTCGCCAGCGAGATCATGCATGGCGCGCCGCACCTGTCGCCGCGCCAGGTGGAGCAGCTCAACGAGCAGGCCCGCCACAACATCGAGTGCATCCAGCGCTGGATCGAGCGCGGCCAGATCGCCCACGTCGATCCGCACCACCTGATGTTCAGCATCTGGGCGGCGACGCAAACCTACGCGGATTTCGACTGGCAGATCGCCGTGGTGACCGGCAAGGCCAAGCTGGCCGACAGCGACTATGACGCGGCGGCCGAGACCATCATCCGCCTGGTGCTGAAGGGCTGCGAGCCCGAGGCAGCCTGACAGGGCCAATGGGGCTGCTGCGCAGCCCTTATCGCCGGCAAGCCGGCTCCCACAGGCCCTGCACAATTCCTGTGGGAGCCGGCTTGTCGTGGCGACGAACCGCGGCGATGGGCCGCACAGCGGCCCCAGAGAAACTGAACCTTAAGCCGCCACCCCGGCATCCGCCGTCAGCCCGACTTCCTCAATTGCATTGATTGCGCACTGCTCGTCGATATCCGACGTATCCCCGCTGATCCCCACCGCCCCCAGCACCCTGCCCACCTGGTCACGGATCAGCACGCCCCCTGGTACCGGCACCACCGGTCGCTCGCCGAGCCCGTTCAAAGCCGCGTAGAAGGCTGGGCGCTGCTGCGAGTCCAGCGCCAGCAGGCGCGAACCCTTGCCCAACGCCACCGCACCCCAGGCCTTGCCAATGGCCACCTCGGGGCGCAGCAGGCTGGCGCCGTCCTCGCGCTGCAACGCCAGCAGATGCCCGCCGGCGTCGAGCACCGCCACGGTCAAGGGCGCAGCGTTGATCTTGCGGCCTGCGGCCAACGCGGCATTTACCACGCCCACGGCCTGTTTGAGGGTCAATGCGTTCATGAAAAGGTCCTCTTCTTGTTGTGAGAAGCCCTGAGGGCAGTTGAAAACCAATAGACACGATAGAACACAACAAAGACACTGTTTGTATACAATTTTCTGATCCAATGTCTCTCACTGCGACGAAATGTCGCCCTTTTTCGCCATGACCAGCAAGTCAAACCCGCCGACGAAAATGGATTGACCTTTTGCGCCGACCATGAATACACTCTGCTGCAACGCAAGTTGTATACAATTACAAAATCGATGAGGCACAAACCATGAGCAAAATGAGAGCAATCGATGCAGCCGTTCTGGTCATGCGCCGTGAAGGTGTAGATACCGCGTTCGGCATTCCCGGCGCCGCGATCAACCCGCTGTACTCGGCCCTGAAGAAAGTCGGTGGCATCGATCACGTCCTCGCTCGCCACGTCGAAGGCGCCTCGCACATGGCCGAGGGCTACACCCGCGCCAACCCGGGCAACATCGGCGTGTGCATCGGCACCTCCGGCCCCGCCGGCACCGACATGGTCACCGGCCTGTACAGCGCCTCGGCCGACTCCATCCCGATCCTCTGCATCACCGGCCAAGCCCCGCGTGCTCGCCTGCACAAGGAAGACTTCCAGGCGGTCGACATCACCAGCATCGTCAAGCCGGTGACCAAGTGGGCGACCACCGTGCTGGAGCCGGGCCAGGTGCCTTACGCATTCCAGAAGGCCTTCTACGAAATGCGCACCGGCCGCCCAGGCCCCGTGTTGATCGACCTGCCGTTCGACGTGCAGATGGCCGAGATCGAGTTCGACATCGACGCCTACGAGCCACTGGCGATCAGCAAGCCAGCCGCCACCCGCGTCCAGGCCGAAAAAGCCCTGGCCCTGCTCAATGACGCCGAGCGCCCGCTGCTGGTAGCCGGCGGCGGCATCATCAACGCCGACGCCAGCGACAAGCTGGTCGAGTTCGCCGAACTGACCGGCGTCCCGGTAGTGCCAACCCTGATGGGCTGGGGCACCATCCCGGACGATCACGAATTGATGGTCGGCATGGTCGGCCTGCAGACCTCGCACCGCTACGGTAACGCGACGATGCTCAAGTCCGACCTGGTGTTCGGCATCGGCAACCGTTGGGCCAACCGCCATACCGGCTCCGTCGACGTCTACACCGAAGGCCGCAAGTTCGTGCACGTGGACATCGAACCGACCCAGATCGGCCGAGTGTTCACTCCAGATTTGGGTATCGTCTCGGACGCCGGCAAGGCCCTGGACGTGTTCCTCGAAGTGGCCCGCGAATGGAAAGCCGCAGGCCTGCTCAAGTGCCGCAAGGCCTGGCTGGAAGACTGCCAGGAACGCAAGGCTACCCTGCAGCGCAAGACCAACTTCGACAACGTCCCGGTCAAGCCTCAGCGCGTGTACCAGGAAATGAACGAAGTGTTCGGCAAGGACACCACCTACGTCAGCACCATCGGCCTGTCGCAGATCGCCGGCGCGCAGTTCCTGCACGTGTACAAGCCACGCCACTGGATCAACTGCGGCCAGGCCGGCCCGCTGGGCTGGACCATCCCTGCCGCGCTGGGTGTCGTCAAGGCCGACCCGAAACGCAAAGTGGTCGCGCTGTCCGGTGACTACGACTTCCAGTTCATGATCGAAGAGCTGGCGGTGGGCGCGCAGTTCAACCTGCCGTACGTCCACGTGCTGGTGAACAACGCCTACCTCGGCCTGATCCGCCAGGCGCAGCGTGGTTTCGACATGGATTACTGTGTACAACTGGCGTTCGAGAACATCAATTCCACCGACGCCGCCACCTACGGTGTCGACCACGTCGCCGTGGTCGAGGGCCTGGGCTGCAAGGCCATCCGCGTGTTCCAACCGGCCGAGATCGCCCCTGCCCTGCTCAAGGCGCAGAAGATGGCCGAAGAGTTCCGCGTGCCGGTGGTGGTCGAAGTGATTCTCGAGCGTGTGACCAACATTTCCATGGGCACCGAGATCAACGCGGTCAACGAGTTCGAAGACCTCGCCCTGGTCGGCAACGACGCGCCGACCGCCATCTCGCTGCTGGACTGATCGCCTGACGCCCCCGCGCCGCGCGCGGGGGCAATCACCGCAAGGAGACGACTTATGCCTCGCTTCGCCGCCAACCTGTCCATGCTGTTCACCGAACAGGACTTCCTGGCTCGCTTCAAGGCCGCCGCCGACGCTGGTTTCAGCGGCGTCGAATACCTCTTCCCGTACGATTTCAGCGCCGCCGAGATCAAGCAGCAGCTCGACGCCCATGGCCTGACCCAGGTGCTGTTCAACCTGCCTGCGGGCGACTGGTCGAAAGGTGAGCGTGGCATCACCTGCCACCCCGACCGCGTCGAAGAGTTCCGCGCCGGTGTCGACAAGGCCATCGAGTACGCCAAGGTGCTGGGCAACACCCAGGTCAACGCCCTGGCCGGCATCCGCCCGCAAGGCCCGGACTGCGCCACCGTGCGCAAGACCTTCGTGGAAAACCTGCGCTACGCCGCCGACAAGCTCAAGGCCGCCGGCATCCGCCTGGTCATGGAAATGATCAACACCCGCGACATCCCGGGCTTCTACCTGAATACCACGAAACAGGCCCTGGAAATCCAGGCCGAGGTGGGCAGCGACAACCTGTTCCTGCAGTACGACATCTACCACATGCAGATCATGGAAGGTGACCTGGCGCGCACCCTGGAAACCAACCTCAAGCTGATCAACCACGTGCAGCTGGCCGACAACCCGGGCCGCCACGAGCCGGGCACCGGCGAGATCAACTACCGCTTCCTGTTCGAGCACCTGGACCGCATCGGCTACCAGGGCTGGGTGGGCGCGGAGTACAAGCCCAAGACCACCACCGAAGCCGGCCTGGGCTGGCTCAAAACTCACAACGCTATCTAAGGATTCGCTCGAAGGGGCTGCCCTGATTGGCCCCTGTGGGAGCTGGCTTGCCAGCGATAACGTCAACACGGCCAACATCGTTTGCATATCGATCGCAATCGCTGGCAAGCCAGCTCCCACAAGGTTCGCACCGCCTGCTCCATCGAGATTCAACAATTACAACGAGGTAATCTCTCATGGCTAAAATCGGTTTCATCGGCACCGGCATCATGGGCAACCCCATGGCCCAGAACCTGCAAAAAGCAGGTCACAGCATCTTCGTTTCGACCCACCACGACGCAGCTCCGGCCAACCTGATCGCCGCTGGCGGCGTGGCCCTGGCCAACCCGAAGGAAGTGGCCCAGGAAGCTGAATTCATCATCGTCATGGTGCCCGACACCCCACAGGTCGAAAGCGTGCTGTTCGGTGAAAATGGCGTCGCCGAAGGCGTGGGCCCGAACAAGGTGGTGATCGACATGAGCTCGATCTCGCCTACCGCCACCAAAGCCTTCGCCGAGAAGATCAAGGCCACCGGCGCCGCCTACCTGGACGCCCCGGTGTCCGGCGGCGAAGTCGGCGCCAAGGCCGCGACCTTGAGCATCATGGTCGGCGGCTGCCCGAAAGCCTTCGAGCGCGCCCTGCCGCTGTTCGAAGCCATGGGCAAGAACATCACCCGCGTCGGCGGCAACGGCGATGGCCAGACCGCCAAGGTGGCCAACCAGATCATCGTCGCCCTGAACATCCAGGCCGTTGCCGAAGCCCTGCTGTTCGCCGCCAAGAACGGCGCCGACCCGGCCAAGGTGCGCGAGGCGCTGATGGGCGGCTTCGCATCGTCGAAGATCCTCGAAGTGCACGCCGAGCGCATGATCAAAGGCACCTTCGACCCAGGCTTCCGCATCAACCTGCACCAGAAGGACCTCAACCTGGCCCTGCAAGGCGCCAAGGAGCTGGGCATCAACCTGCCCAACACCTCCAATGCCCAGCAAGTGTTCAACACCTGCCAGGCCCTGGGCGGCGGCAACTGGGACCACTCGGCGCTGATCAAGGGCCTGGAGCACATGGCCAACTTCTCGATCCGCGACGACAAGTGATTTGAATCCGGGGGCTGCTGCGCAGCCCTTTCGCCGGCAAGCCGGCTCCCACAGGGACCGCACCGTCCTATGATCCAGCGCTGTACCTGTGGGAGCCGGCTTGCCGGCGATGAATCCAACACCGTTCTCCTGCAACCACAGGTCGAAGGGTGACCCCGAGCAACACCCGCCCCTGGTTCGGCCTGCACGGAGGCAGTTCCAGGGGCGTTTTCGATTTTGCAGAACAACAAGAATCTGGGAGCCTGCCATGTCGGTCGATCCACAAAAATTCCTGCGCGAGCTGTTCGACACAGCCATCGCCGCCGCCCACCCCCGTCAGGTCCTCGAACCCCACCTGCCCGCCGACCGTAGCGGCCGGGTCATCGTCATCGGCGCCGGCAAGGCCGCCGCCGCCATGGCTGAAGTGGTCGAGAAAAGCTGGCAAGGCGAGGTCTCGGGCCTGGTCGTGACCCGCTACGGCCACGGCGCCAGCTGCCAGAAGATCGAGGTGGTCGAAGCCGCCCACCCGGTCCCCGATGCCGCCGGCCTGGCCGTGGCCAAGCGCGTGCTCGCGCTGGTCAGCAACCTGAGCGAAGACGACCGCGTCATCTTCCTGCTCTCCGGCGGCGGTTCGGCCCTGCTGGCCCTGCCCGCCGAAGGTCTGACCCTGGCCGACAAGCAGCAGATCAACAAGGCCCTGCTGAAATCCGGCGCCACCATCGGCGAGATGAACTGCGTGCGCAAGCACCTCTCGGCGATCAAGGGCGGGCGCCTGGCCAAGGCCTGCTGGCCGGCCACCGTCTATACCTACGCGATTTCCGATGTGCCCGGCGACCTGGCCACGGTCATCGCCTCCGGCCCCACCGTGGCCGACCCGAGCACCTCAGCCGACGCCCTGGCGATCCTCAAGCGCTACAACATCGAAGCGCCCAAGGCCGTCATCGACTGGCTCAACAACCCGGCGTCGGAAACCGTCAAGGCCGACGACCCGGCTCTTTCGCGCAGCCACTTCCAACTGATCGCCAGGCCCCAGCAGTCGCTCGAGGCCGCCGCGGTGAAAGCCCGCCAGGCCGGCTTCAGCCCGCTGATCCTCGGTGACCTGGAAGGCGAGTCGCGCGAGGTGGCCAAGGTGCATGCCGGCATCGCCCGCCAGGTCGTCCTGCACGGCCAGCCGCTGAAGGCGCCCTGCGTGATCCTCTCCGGCGGCGAGACCACCGTCACCGTGCGCGGCAATGGCCGTGGCGGGCGCAACGCCGAGTTCCTGCTCAGCCTTACCGAAAGCCTCAAGGGCCTGCCGGGGGTGTACGCATTGGCCGGTGATACCGACGGCATCGACGGCTCCGAGGACAACGCCGGCGCCTTCATGACCCCGGACAGCCACGCCCGCGCCGAGGCCCTGGGCCTGTCGGCCAGCGATGAGCTGGACAACAACAACGGCTATGGCTACTTCGCCGCGCTCGACGCGCTGATCGTCACCGAGCCGACCCGCACCAACGTCAATGACTTCCGCGCTATCCTGATCCTCGAGACCGACCCCTCATGACGCCTGATAAAAAAGTAAAAATCCTCGCCACCCTCGGGCCTGCGATCAAGGGCATCGACGACATCCGCCAGCTGGTCGAGGCCGGGGTGAACATCTTCCGCCTCAACTTCAGCCACGGCGAACACGCCGACCACGCCCTGCGCTACCAGTGGATCCGCGAAGTCGAGCAGCAGCTCAACTACCCGCTGGGCATCCTCATGGACCTGCAGGGGCCGAAGCTGCGCGTCGGCCGCTTCGCCGACGGCAAGGTGCAACTGCAACGCGGCCAGGCCCTGCGCCTGGACCTGGACAAGACCCCGGGCGACAGCCGCCGGGTGAACCTGCCGCACCCGGAGATCATCGCCGCGCTGGAGCCCGGCATGGACCTGCTGCTCGATGACGGCAAGCTGCGCCTGCGCGTCACCGCCAAGCACAGTGACGCCATCGACACCGAAGTGCTGGCCGGCGGCGAGCTGTCCGACCGCAAGGGCGTCAACGTGCCCCAGGCGGTGCTCGACCTGTCCCCGCTCACCGAGAAGGACCGCCGCGACCTCACCTTCGGCCTCGAGCTGGGCGTGGACTGGGTGGCCCTGTCGTTCGTGCAGCGCCCGCAAGACATCCTCGAAGCGCGCGAGCTGATCGGCGACCGTGCCTACCTGATGGCCAAGATCGAGAAGCCCTCGGCGGTCGAGCAGCTACAGGCCATCGCCGAGCTGTCCGACGCGATCATGGTCGCCCGTGGCGACCTGGGCGTGGAAGTGCCGGCCGAGAGCGTGCCGCAGATCCAGAAGGGCATCATCAATACCTGCCGCCAGCTGGGCAAGCCGGTGGTGGTGGCCACGCAGATGCTCGAATCCATGCGCTTCTCCCCGGCCCCGACCCGCGCCGAGGTCACCGATGTGGCCAACGCCGTGGCCGAAGGCGCCGACGCGGTGATGCTGTCGGCCGAGACCGCCTCGGGCGACTACCCGCTGGAAGCCGTGCAGATGATGAGCAAGATCATCCGCCAGGTAGAGAACGGCCCGGACTACCAGGCCCAGCTCGACGTTGGTCGGCCCAAGGCCGAAGCCACGGTGTCGGACGCCATCAGCTGCGCGATCCGCCGCATCAGCGGCATCCTGCCGGTGGCGGTGCTGGTCAACTACAGCGAATCGGGGAATTCCACCCTGCGCGCCGCCCGCGAGCGGCCACGGGCGCCGATCCTCAACCTGACGCCGAACCTGAATACCGCCCGCCGCCTGAGCGTGGCCTGGGGCGTGCACTCGGTGGTCAATGACCGCCTGCGCCAGGTCGACGAAGTGGTCTCCACGGCGCTGGAAATCGCCCAGGCCCAAGGCATGGCCAGCCGTGGCGACACGCTGCTGATCACCGCCGGTGTGCCTTTCGGCAAGCCGGGTTCGACTAATACGCTGCGGATCGAGACCTTGGTCTGAGATCGCCGGGGGCGCTGCGCGCCCCTTTCGCCGCGGTTCGTCGCCACGACAAGCCGGCTCCCACACGGAATTGCGCAATACCTGTGGGAGCTGGCTTGTCGTGGCGACGAACCGCAGCGATTGGAGGGCAAAGCCCTCCCCATACACCGAAATGCGGAAAACCGAGGCCCGAAGAGGCCCACCGCTCCCCCACTCACCTTACCGACTGCCCATGTACACCAAGAATTTCGTCAACCCGTGCCCCGACTGGGCCACGGCCTTGCTCAACGGCTTCAGCCAGGTGCTGCTGCTGCGCAACCCCCTGTGCGGCCTGTGCTGCCTGCTGGCCATCCTGCTGACCGCGCCGAACCTGGTCGGCGGCGCCCTGCTCGGCGCCCTGGCCGGCCTGCTTACCGCCCAACGCCGCGGCTACGACCGCGCCGACCGCCAGGCCGGGCTGTACTGCTACAACGGCGTGCTGATCGGCATCCTGATCAGCGCCGTACTGCCCTGGTCGGCGATCCTGCCACCGCTGATCATCGCCGCCGGCGGCCTGTCGAGCATGCTCACCCACCAATGGCGCAAGCGCGGCGGCAAGCTGCTGATCGCCTACACCGCGCCATTCGTGCTGCTGGGCTGGGCCGCGTTGCTGCTGACCGAGCCGTCGGCCAACGGCTATGTCGAAGCCGATCCTGTGTATGCCCTGCTGCGCGGCGTAGGGCAGATCTTTTTGCTCGACAAGCCCATGGCCGGCCTGCTGATCGTCATCGGCATGTACTTCGCCAACCCCTATGCCGCCACCTGGGCGTTGATCGGCTCGGCCATCGGCGGTGGTGTCGCGCTGCTGGCTGGAGAAACGCAGGCCGCGTGGCTGGGGCTGTATGGCTTCAACGCCGCCCTGGCAGCCCTGGCCTTCAGCCGCCAGGGTGAGAAACCCTGGATGACCTTGCTCGCCATCGCCTGCGCCCTGCTGCTGCAGCCGCTGTTCAACCTGCTGCTGATTTCCGGGCTGACCGCGCCTTTTGTGGCCGCGTGCTGGCTGATGCACCTGGGCAACCACCTGGTCCAGGTCAACCAGCGCCGCAACGCGCCTCGCTTGCACAGCTGATACCCAGCCCCTAGGCTCTGCCCATCCACACATTGGAACGAGCCCATGGACAACCCTGCGAGCCTGCGCGAGCGGCTCTACGTCATCGTCTTCCAGACCGACACCACGGCTGGCAGACGCTTCGACAAGATTCTCCTGCTGATCATCCTGGCCAGCCTGGTGACGGTGATCCTCGACAGCATCGACGACGTTCACCAGAACTACGCCGGGCTGCTGGCCGGGATCGAGTGGGGCTTCACCGCGATCTTCCTCGCCGAATACATCACCCGCCTGTACTGCTCGCCCAAGCCACTGCGCTATGCCTTCAGCTTCTACGGGCTGGTCGACCTGCTGGCGATCGTGCCGGGGATCATCGCCCTGTACTACAGCGACGCCCAGTACCTGCTGATCATCCGCGTGGTGCGCATGCTGCGGATCTTCCGCGTGCTCAAGCTCAGCCCGTACTTGAAGCAGGCGCACTACCTGCTGGCGGCGCTGCAGGGCAGCAAGCAGAAGATCATCGTGTTCCTGGTCAGCGTGTCGACCCTGGTGACCGTGTTCGGCACATTGATGTACGTGATCGAAGGGCCGGAGCATGGCTTCACCAGCATCCCCAAGGGCATCTACTGGGCCATCGTCACCCTCACCACCGTGGGCTTCGGCGATATCGTGCCGACCACGCCGCTGGGGCAGGTGCTGTCGTCGCTGGTGATGATCACCGGTTACTCGATCATCGCCGTGCCCACCGGCATCTTCACCGCCGAACTGGCCAATGCCATGCGCGGCGAACAGTTGCAGCATGACTGCCCGACCTGCGCCAAGCACCATCACGAGCATGGCGCGGCGTTCTGTTCGCGCTGTGGCAATGCGTTGTTTCCCAAGCAATAGGCAGCGTCCCCAATGCAGGGCAAGCATAAGCAAAGAGCCATTTGGTCTTTAGCCACCCTAGCGCCAAACGCTATAGTCGCTGGCATATCGCCAACCCTTTGAATCAGAACAAGGAATGCCCCCAGTGAAAAAACTCTTCAGTGCCTCGCTGCTTGCCGCGGGCCTGGCCCTGGGCAACCTCGCCCAGGCCGCCCCTACCCTGCTCAACGTGTCGTACGACGTGATGCGCGACTTCTACAAGGACTACAACCCGGCGTTCCAGAAGCACTGGGAGAAGGAGCACAACGAAAAGGTCAACCTGCAGATGTCCTTCGGCGGCTCGAGCAAGCAGGCGCGCGCGGTGATCGATGGCCTGCCGGCCGACGTGATCACCATGAACATGGCCACCGACATCAATGCCCTGGCCGACAACGGCAAGCTGGTGCCGGACAACTGGGTAACGCGCCTGCCGAACAACAGCGCGCCGTTCACCTCGGCCACCGTGTTCATCGTGCGCAAAGGCAACCCCAAGGCGCTGAAGGACTGGCCCGACCTGCTGAAGGACGGCGTGCAGGTGATCGTGCCCAACCCGAAGACATCGGGTAACGGCCGCTACACCTACCTCTCGGCCTGGGGCTACGTGCTCAAGCAGGGCGGTGACGAAAGCAAGGCCCGCGACTTCGTCGGCAAGCTGTTCAAGCAGGCCCCGGTACTGGACACCGGTGGCCGCGCCGCCACCACCACCTTCATGACCAACCAGATCGGCGATGTGCTGGTGACCTTCGAGAACGAAGCCGAGATGATCGCCCGCGAGTTCGGCCGCGACCAGTTCGAAGTGGTCTACCCGAGCGTGTCGGCCGAAGCCGAGCCGCCGGTGAGCGTGGTCGACAAGGTGGTGGCCAAGAAAGGTACCCAGGCCGTGGCCGAGGAATACCTGAAGTACCTGTGGTCGCCGGAGGCCCAGGAGATCGCCGCGAACAACTACCTGCGTCCGCGTGACGCCACTGTGCTGGCCAAGTACACCGACCGTTTCCCGAAAGTCGACTTCCTGTCGGTGGAGAAGACCTTCGGTGACTGGCGCACCGTGCAGAAGACCCACTTCAATGACGGTGGCGTGTTCGACCAGATCTATACCAGCCATTGATCACTGACCTGTACCGGCCTATCGCCGGCAAGCCGGCTCCCACACCGAACGCGCAAACCTCAACCCTTGCGCTATCCCTGTGGGAGCTGGCTTGCCAGCGATGAGGCCACTACAAACAACACAAGACAGTTGCTCCGACGGGGAACGCGATCTCCTGTGAGAGCCGGCTTGCCGGCGATAGGCCGGTAAGGGCTACTGATCACCCCTGGCGAAACACCAGCGCCTTCAGCCCACCCTCCGGATCCGCATCGGGAAACTCCGGCGGATTCTCCAGCCGCTCGACGAACGCCAGCCCCGGCGCCTGCTCGGCCATCCCCTCGATGAGAAACTGCGGCCCGATCCCAGGATCGTTGACGCAGGCCAATACCGTGCCGCCTTCAGTCAACAACTCCGGCAAACGCCGAAGGATCTTGGCGTAGTCCTGGGTCAGCACGAAGCTGCCGCGCTGGAAGGTCGGCGGATCGATGATGATCAGGTCGTACGGCCCGTACTTGCGCACCTTGCCCCACGACTTGAACAGCTCATGCCCCAGGTACGCCACCCGCGAGGCGTCATGGCCATTGAGCCGGTGATTGTCGCGGCCCCGGGACAGCGCCGACTTGGCCATGTCCAGGTTGACCACCTGCTCGGCGCCGCCGGCGATCGCCGCCACCGAGAAACCGCAGGTGTAGGCGAACAGGTTGAGCACGCGCTTGCCGCCCGCCTGCTCGCGCACCCAGCGCCGGCCGTAGCGCATGTCGAGGAACAGGCCGTTGTTCTGTCGCACGCCCAGGTCGAGCAGGTACTTCAGGCCATCCTCGACCACCTCGCGCTGCTGGCACGGCGCGCCCCACAGCCACTGCCCAGGGCTGTCGGGCAGGTAGCGGTGCTGCAGCAGGATGGCCTGGCCGCTCCACTGCGGGCGCTCGGCCAACGCCATCAGCATCGCTTCAAGCTCGGCCAGCTGGCCCTCGGGCGGCTCGCGGAACAACGCCACCAGCAACACGCCGTCGAGCCAGTCGACGGTGATCTGTTCAAGCCCCGGCCAGCAGCGGCCACGGCCATGGAACAGGCGGCGAGTCTCCTGGGGGGCAGGGTCGAGGGCGGCGAGCAGGTGCTGCTCGAGGGTGGCAATGGCTGGGCTCATGTCGGCTACGGTCAGGCAAAAGCGCCATTCTACCCGCTCGCGGCCGGGCCGGGCGGCCATCGATGAAGGGGATGAGAGGGTTTGCGGCACTTTTGTCGCTTTTTTCTTGCCGGGGCGCTGTGGATAGTGCGGCCATCCCTCCCTGAAACCGGATCACTGCCATGTCACCCCTGAAAGTCGAATTCTTCCACGATGTCGTCTGCGGCTGGTGCTTCGTCCTCGCCCCGCGCCTGAAGCAGTTGCAGGACGAACTGAACCTGGACGTGCAGCACCGCAGCTTCATCCTGCAGACTAGCCGCGAGGCAATGGTCGAGCGCTTCGGCTCGATGCCCAAGGCCAAGGAGACCATCCTCAGCCACTGGCTGTCGTGCTCGCGCGCCGAGGACGTCAAGCGCATCAACATCGAAGCCATGCGCCAGCAGGACTTCGAGTACCCCACCGGCCTGCTCGCGGGCCTGGCCTGCCAGACCGCCAAGGCCCTGGGCGGCAACGAAGGCCACGAGCGCCTGTTCGACCGCCTGCAGGAAGCCCACCTGGTGCAGGCCCGCAACATCGGCGACCGCGCCACCGTGCTGGCGGTGGCCGCCGAAGCCGGTTTCGACCCGCAGGCCTTCGCCACGGCATTCGACCAGCAGGCCCCGCAGATGCTCGAGGAAGAACTGGCCCAGGGCCGGCGCCTGGGCATCAGCTCGGTGCCCAGCCTGGTGATCGACGGCCGCTACCTGGTCCCCGGCGCGCTGAGCCTCGAGCAACTGCGCCAGACCTTCATCCAGGTCCGTGCCAACCAGAACCAGGCACAAGGAGCCGCCCAATGAAAAACCGTTACTGGATCGCCGCCGGCACGTCCCTGTCGCTGCTGGCCATGGCCCTGCTGCCCGCCCCGGCGGTAGTGGCCAACGACGCCCCCGCCGCCCAGGCCAACGCCACCCCGGTGGCAATCGCCCGTGTGCAGTCGGGCCCGATGCCGCAGGTGCTCAGCGCCGTCGGCACCCTGGAGGCGGTACACCAGGTCAATGTCTCGCCCGAGGTCGGCGGGCGCATCACCGCGTTGGAGTTCACCGCCGGCAAGGCCGTGGCCGCAGGCCAGGTGCTGGTCAAGCTCAACGACGCGCCCGAGCGCGGCGAGCTGGCCAAGCTGCAGGCCCAGGCCAAGAACGCCAAGCTGGCCCTGGAACGCACGCGCAAGGTGCTGCCGCTGGCCTCCACCCAGGCCCAGCTGGACCAGGCCCAGGCCAACTACGACCAGCTGCTCGGCGAGATCGCCCAGGTCCAGGCGCAGATCGCGCAGAAGACCATCCGCGCCCCGTTCGCCGGCGTGCTGGGTATCCGCAAGGTCAACCTCGGCCAGTACGTCAGCCCCGGCGACAGCCTGGTGACCCTCACCGAGCTGTCGCGCCTGCACGTCAACTTCCCGCTGCCCGAGCAGTCCGCCGCCGCCCTGCAGGCGGGCCAGGCCATCACCCTCAAGGTCGACGCCTGGCCGCAGCAGCGCTTTGTCGCCGCGGTGACCACCCTGGAGCCGCAGATCGACCCGGGCGCCCGCTCCATGTTGGTGCAGGCAACCCTCGACAACCCCGGCCAGCAACTCAAGCCGGGCATGTTCGCCAACGTCAGCATCGAGCTGCCGAGCCACGCCGATGTGCTGAGCGTGCCGGAGACGGCGATCAGCTACAGCGCCTACGGCAACTCGCTGTACGTGCTGCGCGAGAAGGACGGCGCCCTGCGCGTGGAGCAGGTGTTCGTCAAGCTCGGCGCGCGCCGCGACGACCGCGTGGTGGTGCTCGACGCGCTGACCCCGGGCGACCGCGTGGTGGTCTCGGGGCAGATCCGCCTGAGCAATGGCATGCCGGTGCGGGTCACCGACGACACCCTGGCCGCCAGCACCCCGCGCAAGCCGGACCTGGCCCAGCAGTAATGGGTTTGCGTGCCACTGAAAAGGACCTGTAGCACCATGAAATTCACCGACCTGTTCATCCGCCGCCCGGTACTGACCCTGGTGGTCTGCGCGATGATCGTCATGCTTGGCCTGTTGGCGCTGCTGAACCTGCCGATCCGCCAGTACCCGCAGCTGGAAAGCGCGACCATCACCATCACCACCGAATACCCCGGCGCCCGCTCGCAACTGATGCAGGGCTTCGTCACCCAGCCCATTTCGCAGGCCGTGGCATCGGTCGACGGCGTCGACTACCTGAGTTCGACCTCGACCCAGGGCAAGAGCGTCATCAGCGTGCGCCTGAAGCTCAACGCCGACTCCAACAAGGCCCTCACCGAGATCATGGCCGCCGTCAACCAGGTCAAGTACCGCCTGCCCGAAGGTGCCTACGACTCGGTGGTGGCCAAGTCTTCCGGCGAAGGCACGGCGGTGATCTACGTCGGCTTCTCGAGCAAGGACATCGGCCTGCCGGCGATCACCGACTACATCTCCCGCGTGGTGCAGCCGCGCCTGGCGGCCATCGACGGCGTGGCCGAGGCGCAGATCCTCGGCGGCCAGAAACTGGCCATGCGCCTGTGGCTGGACCCAGCGCGCATGGCTGCGCGCAACCTGTCGGCCAGCGACGTGGCCGAGGCCATCCGCCAGAACAACTTCCAGGCTGCCCCCGGGCAGACCAAGGGCCAGTACGTCTCGGCCAACATCAACATCAACACCGACCTGACCAGCGTCGACCAGTTCCGCCAGATGGTGGTGCGCCGCGACGGCGACACGCTGATCCGCCTGAGCGACATCGGCACCGCCGAGCTCGGCGCCACCTCCTACGACACCAGCGGCATCATGGACGGCGAGCCTGCGGTGTTCATCGGCCTGCACGCCACCCCCACCGGCAACCCGCTGACCATCGTCGGTTCAGTGCAGGAAATGATGCCGCAGATCCGCGAGACCATGCCGCCGGGCATGACCGCCAACATCGTGTTCGAGGTGGCGCGTTTCATCCAGGCGTCCATCGACGAGGTGGTCAAGACCCTGGTCGAGGCCGTGGTGATCGTCGCCGTGGTGATCTTCCTGTTCCTCGGCTCGCTGCGCAGCGTGCTGATCCCCCTGGTGACCATCCCGCTGTCGCTGATCGGCGCGGCGGCGATCATGAGCCTGTTCGGCTTCAGCATCAACCTGCTGACCCTGCTGTCGATGGTCCTGGCCATCGGCCTGGTGGTGGACGACGCCATCGTCGTGGTGGAGAACGTGCACCGGCATATCGAGGAAGGCAAGACGCCGTTGCATGCGGCCTTGGTCGGCGCCCGCGAGATCGCCGGCCCGGTGATCGCCATGACCCTGACCCTGGCCGCGGTGTACGCCCCGATCGGCCTGATGGGCGGGCTGACCGGCGCGCTGTTCAAGGAGTTCGCCTTCACCCTCGCCGGCGCCGTGGTGGTGTCCGGCGTGGTGGCGCTGACCCTGTCGCCGGTGATGAGCGCCTTCCTGCTCAACCGCCAGGCCAGCGAAGGGCCGATGGCGCGTGGCGCCGAGCGTTTCTTCCACTGGCTGGGCAACGGCTATGGCCGTTTGCTTGACGTGTCCCTGCACCACCGCTGGGTCACCCTGGCCATCGCCGTGGCGGTGTTCGTCAGCCTGCCGATCCTCTACCTCGGCGCCCAGCGCGAACTGGCGCCGGTCGAGGACCAGGCCCAGGTGCTGGCGGTGGCCAAGGCCCCGCAGTACGCCAACATCGATTACACCCAGATGTACGCGCACCGCATGGACCGCCTGTTCGCCACCTTCCCGGAAACCGACATCACCTGGGTGGTCAACGGCAACGACGGCCCGCGCACCGCGTTCGGCGGCGCCAACCTGAGCACCTGGGAAAAGCGCCAGCGCAGCGCCGACCAGCTGCAGGCCGAGATCCAGAAAGCCGTGGGCGAAATCGAGGGCGTGGCCATCTTCGCCTTCCAGCTGCCGCCGCTACCCGGCTCCACCGGCGGCCTGCCGGTGCAGATGGTGATCCAGAGCTCCCAGGACCACCGCGTGGTGTTCGACGCCATGGACAAGATCAAGCAGGCGGCCATGGCCAGCGGCCTGTTCGCCGTGGTCGACAGCGACCTGGACTTCAACAGCCCGCTGGTCAACATCAACATCGACCGCAGCAAGGCCAACGACCTGGGCATCAGCATGCAGGCCATCGGCGACGCCCTGGCGGTACTGGTGGGCGAGAACTACGTCAACCGCTTTGCCCTCGACGGCCGTTCCTACGACGTGATCCCACAGGTGGCACGGGCCCAGCGCCTGTCGGCGGAAATGCTGGTCGGCCAGTACGTCAAGGCCGCCAACGGCGCCCAGGTGCCGCTGTCGACCCTGGTCAGTTTCGACATGTCGATCGAGCCCAACAAGCTGACCCAGTTCAACCAGCTCAACTCGGCCACCCTGCAGGCGGTGCCGGCGCCGGGCGTGAGCATCGGCGACGCGGTGCAGTTCCTCGCCGCCCAGGCCAATGCCCTGCCCACCGGCTTCAGCCATGACTGGCTGTCGGATGCCCGCCAGTTCGTCCAGGAAGGCAGCGCCCTGGTGGTGACGTTCATCTTCGCCATCCTGGTCATCTACCTGGTGCTGGCGGCGCAGTTCGAAAGCCTGCGCGACCCGTTGGTGATCCTGGTCAGCGTGCCGATGTCGGTATGCGGCGCGCTGATCCCGCTGTACCTGGGCTACGCCACGGTGAACATCTATACGCAGATCGGCCTGGTGACCCTGGTCGGCCTGATCAGCAAGCACGGCATCCTCATGGTCGAGTTCGCCAACGAGCTGCAGCAGGCCGACCAGCTCGACCGCCGCACGGCCATCGAGCGCGCCGCGCAGATCCGCCTGCGGCCGATCCTGATGACCACCGCGGCCATGGTCGTGGGCCTGGTGCCGCTGCTGCTGGCCAGCGGCGCCGGTGCCCACAGCCGCTTCAGCCTGGGCCTGGTGATCGTCATCGGCATGCTGGTCGGTACGCTGTTCACCCTGTTCATCCTGCCCACCGTGTACTCGCTGCTGGCCAAGGATCACCGTGCCAGCGAAGACCCACGCCTGCAGGAACTGGCCGCCTACACCCAGCCGGCCTGACCCCTTAGCCCGCCCTCCCCTGTGGCAGCCATGACCGGCTGCCCCTGGGAGCGGCCGGCCCGAATAAAGAGAAACGACATGCTACGTAAGACCCTTCTGCCCCTGCTGCTGCTGGCGCCCCTGGCACAGGCCGTTGCCGCCGACCGTGCGACGCTGATGTCGGTGTACGCCCAGGTGGTCGAGCACAACAGCGACATGGCCGCCGCCCGCGAGAACTACCTGGCCCGCCGCGAGGCCGTGCCCCTGGCCCGCGCCCGCCTGCTGCCGCAGGTGGCCCTGGATGCCGAGGCCGGCGACGTGCGCAGCGACCGCCGCCAGGTCGAGCAACGCAGCGGCAGCCTGTACCGCCTGAGCCTCGACCAACCGCTGTTCGACCTCAGCCGCTGGTTCGACTACAAAGCCGCGCAGTCCGAGAACGAACAGGCCGAACTGGACTTCTCGGCATTCCAGCAGCAGCTGATCCTCGACACCGCCAGCAGCTACTTCGACACCCTGCTGGCCGAGGACAATTTGGCCACCGCCAAGGCCGAGCTGCGCGCCTTCGACCGCCAGCTGCAACAGACCCGGCTGAGCTACGACGCCGGCCTGTCCGACCAGAACGACATGCTCTCGGCCCAGGCCAGCTTCGACCGCGCCAGCGCCAACCTGATCGACAGCCAGCGCCGCAGCGAGGACGCCTACCAGGCACTGATGCGCCTGACCGGCCAGGCCCAGCCGGCATTGGCCGGGATCCGTCACAGCCTGCCGGTGCAGGCGCCGGTGCCCGAGCGCGCCGAGGCCTGGGTCGAGCAGGCCATGGCGCAGAACCTGCGCCTGCGCGCCAGCCAGGCCGCCGTTAGCCAGGCCGGCCAGACCCTGCGCAGCAGCAAGGCCGATCACCTGCCGACCTTCAACCTGGCCATGGGCTACGCCGAGGGTGACAGCGACCTGATGGACTCCAGCGCGCACTTCGGCCAGCGCCCCGGCAACCAGCGCGACAGCTCGGTGATGATACAGATGAAGCTGCCGCTGTTCAGCGGCGGCGGCACCAGCGCGCGGGTGCGCCAGGCCACCCATGAGCTGGCGCGTACCGAGTACGGCCGCACCAGCCTCGAACGCGAGGTGCTGGAAGGGTCGCGCAACGCCTTCCGCGCGGTGGTCAGCGATGTCGAGCAGGTGCGCGCGCGGCGCCAGAGCATCATCTCCAGCCAGGGCTCGTTGCGGGCCACCGAGGCGGGGTATGAGGTGGGCAGCCGCAACATCGTCGATATCCTCGATGCCCAGCGCGACCTGTACAACGCGGTGCGTGACTACAACGTCTCGCGCTATGCGTACATCGTCGACAGCCTGCGGCTCAAGCAGCAGGCTGGCAGCCTGAGCCCGGAAGACCTGCGCGAATTGGCGGGGTATCTGAAGCTGGATTACGAGCCGGAGCGGGATTTCCTGCCGAGTGATCTGCGCGGGTAAGGTATTGGTAATCGCGGGGCCCGTGCCCACGACAGGGTGTTTAGCGTCAGGCCTTGCAAGGTGTTCGCCGTAGCTCTTGCAGCGCCTGTCAGATCGAGCGCCGCCCGCGCGGCGCATCGCTGGCAAGCCAGCTCCCACATCTGTTTCGGGCCAGTTATGCCTGTGCTGCCGCGGCTGTACGCCTTGTTGGTACGACGCGGTTTCAGCGTAGGCACCACTGGCGCCCCACCAGTCCCAAGGCATGCACCAAGGCGGACAGTGATAACCCCACAGGACAGACTGGCCCGAAACAGATGTGGGAGCTGGCTTGCCAGCGATGCGCCGCGCGGGCGGCGCTCGATCAGACAGGCGCTGCAAGAGTTAAGGCGAACACCTGGTAGCCCTGATGCGGTCAATAACCCTCGCGCCAAAAGACCTTGAACGGGATGGTGTTTGGCGTGGGAGCGGCGGTGCGACTTGCCCCGCGATAGAGCCATCGGATCAACCGGACCGGTTCAACCCCAACTCCATATCATCAATCAACGCCTTGGCCATGGCGCTCAACATGCGCGCTGCGCTGCCCGCCATCAGGTCGCCTTCCATCTCGGCCTCGCAAGTGAGGTGGCGAATGCAGCCAAGCAGCACCGACAACTCGCTGAAGGCATCCGCGAAGGGAATGCCCGGCTCGACCTTGAACAGGTCCATGCAACGGGTCCGGCCTGCGGTACGTGCATTGGTCATGGCTGCACCTGCGGCTTGTGTTCGAGCAAGGCACAGGCAAGCTGGCCAAGGTAGTCGCTGGCGGTGAACAGGCGGTTCTGGGTTTCGCCAGGTTCGGTCTTGAAGTAGATATCGAGGACATCGGAAATAGCCGTGGCCACTTCGACGGCGGCGGTCATGGCTTCTTCGCGGGTGAGGGTCGGGCGGATAGCGATGAAGGGGGCTAGACGGGGTGGGTCTGGAACGATCTTTTTCATAGTCAACACTCCTGCGCGGTTCAAGAATGCTGCCCTCCGACGCCTTTCTCACGGGACAAAGGGTGGCAGCCGTGCACGGGGTGAGAAACCGAGGCGCAAGAGAAACTCGGCCAGACCGAAGTCTGCCCGGGCACGGCTGCCATAACTGGATTGCCGATAATTTACGCCTCGGGTTCTCACGCCCGGTCACCTGGTGTGGCGACCCCGTGAAGTTATCCGTGGGGTATTTCCCCGACAACGCAGCAGCTTCCGGCAAGCGCGTAGGATAGTTCCCAAGCTTTGCTGGCTGAAGCATTTGGTTTCAGGTTCGGAAAGATCCGACAGATCGCCGGGGCTGCTGCGCAGCCCTTTCGCTGGCAAGCCAGCTCCCACAGGAACGGCGCTTGGCTTGAGGGCGGCGCGGTCGGAGTGGGAGGCGGCTTGCCGGCGATGCGCCGCGTCAGCGGCGCTCGATCACTCAGGCGCTACGACAATGACGCCAAGCACCTGGCCCATCACCCCGGCCGATACTCCCGGCACCGCTCCCGCAGTATCTGCGCCAGCAAGCGCACCTCGGGACTGTGCCGGTACTCCTCGGGGTACCCCATGTACATCGGCACCTCCCGCTCCCGCTGATGCTGCAGGTTGACCCGCACCAACCGCCCTTGCGCCAACCCCTGCTGCACCCGATGCTCCGGCAGCCAGGCAAAGCCCATCCCCCGTTCGACGAAGCTCTCGGCCGCCGCCAGGCTGCTCACCGTCCAGCGCTGCGAGGTCCCCAGCCAGCCGCTGTTCTGCGAATTGCGCGTGCCGGAATCGCGGATCACCACCTGCCGGTGGTTCTTCATGTCGTCCAGGCTCAACTCGCCCTGCGCCTCGCTGAGCGGGTGGCTGGCCCCCACCACGCAGATCAACGAGACATTCAGCAAGAACTCCTGCAGATACCCCGAGGGCAGGCTGCTGGCGATGCCCAGCTCGACCTTGCCGTCCTCGAGCAACTCGCGAGCCCCGGACAACGCCGTCTCGTACAGGCGGATACGGTGATCCTTGTACTCCAGGGCGAACTCCTGCAATGCCTGTTGCAGCAGCTCGATGGGGAACAGCACATCCACCGCCAGCGCCTGTTCGGTGAACAACCCTGGCTGGTATTGGTTAGCCAGGTGCTCGAGCTTCTGCGCCGCGCCCAGCAGGTGCTTGGCCTGGGGCAATAGCGCCTTGCCCAGCGAGGTGAGCACGGCCTTGCGCCCTTCGATGATGAACAGCTCCTGGCCCAGGAGCATTTCCATGCGGTTGACCGAATGGCTGATCGCCGACTGCGACTTGTACATGTGCTCGCCGGCCTGCTGGAAACCGCCGCACTCGACCGTGCAGACGAACGCGCGCCACTGATCGAGACTGATCTTGGAAAACACCACTACCTCCTTGTGTGCCCGAAAACCGGGCGACGATTCCTTTGTCCTGCGGCGTTGTACCACAGCTGCCGCCAACACATGAAGACCGTGCCGCGATGCACGCACTTTTTGTCACTATTCGCCCAGCCCGCTTCGTGCGACAACAACGTCCCGCACAGTGCCTGGCACTAATGGATGAATTTTGGACAAGGAGTGTCCCCCCATGCAGATATGCACAAGCGATACGGCATAAAACAATAGCCGGAACAACACGGCAAAATAAAAGGCGATAACGCCATAAAATTTTCATATTAAGACAATTGAAAATTTTAATTGCCATATTGTTCGACAATCCCCCTTCCAAGCCTTTTATGAAAGCCGCGTGACAGCACGGGGCTTGCGTCTGCGCGCGCTAAAAAAAAGAATAACTTAATAGCCAAAAAAACCATGAACAGGCGTCATCAATCCCATCTGAATTATTCGCTTTTTTTGGCAAAAGCTTCAGCCGCAATAATTAAATGGCCAGCAGGGACTGGCACCGGAACAACAAGACCGGTTGTGTATTTTGGGATTTTTTCAACAGTGAAAAATAATTGGGCATACACATGAAAATCGGCATTGATGATATTGGGCTGTCTGTACCGCAACACTTTTTCGCACTGGAAGAACTTGCCGAACGGCACGGTATCGACCCGCAGAAGTACCTGGTCGGCATCGGCCAGGAGTTCATGGCCGTGCCGGCCCCGGACGAAGACATCGTGACCCTGGCGGCCAACGCCGCCCTGCCGCTGCTCGATGACGCCACCCGCGCCTCGATCGCCACGGTGATCCTCGCCACCGAGAGCGGCATCGACCAGTCCAAGGCCGCCGGCCTGTTCGTCCACAGCCTGCTCGGCCTGCGCGCCGACTGCCGCGTGGTGGAGTTCAAGCAGGCCTGCTACGGCGCCACCGCCGGCTTGCAGATGGCCCGTGCGCTGGTCGCCCAGCGTCCTCACGAAAAGGTGCTGGTGATCGCCACCGACATCGCCCGCTACGAGCAGAACTCCGAGGGCGAATGCACCCAGGGCGCCGGCGCCGTGGCCATGATCGTGGCCGAGAACCCGCGCCTGCTGGAGCTGCACCCGCACCAGGGCCGCTACAGCCTGGACGTCTCGGACTTCTGGCGGCCGAACCTGCGCAGCACCGCGCTGGTCGATGGCAAGCTGTCGATCGAGGTCTACCTGGAGTCGCTGCGCAACGCCTGGCAGAGCTACCGCGCCGACGGCGGCCTGGGCCTGGAAGACATGAGCTTCCTGTGCTTCCACCAGCCGTTCACCAAGATGGCGAAGAAGGCCTTCTCGGTGTTCGAGGCGATCGAACCCGAAGCGGCCAAGGCCCTGGGCGAGCAGGCCTACGCCACCAGCCAGCTGTACGGCAAGGCCATCGGCAACTGCTACACCGCCTCGCTGTACATCGCCCTGCTGTCGCTGCTGGACAACAGCGACGAGGACCTGACCGGGCGCAACATCGGCCTGTTCAGCTACGGTTCGGGCAGCGTCGGCGAGTTCTTCAGCGCCACCGTGGTGCCGGGCTACCAGGCCCATTCGCGGCGCAAGGCGCATGCGCGCATGCTGGCCAGCCGCACCCGCCTGGGCCATGAGCAGTACAGCGCCTGGTTCTACGGCGACAACCACCCGGCCGTGGCCGACTACAGCACGCCGTACGTCACCGGCGGCGCCTTCCGCTACGGCGGTTGCGAAGGCTACCGCCGTCAGTACGAGAGCACCGCCCTGTCCCTGAAGATGGCGAGCTGACGACCATGAGCGACGTGCTGCTGAGCTGGCCGCAACCTGCGGTCGCCTGCCTGACCCTGAACCGTCCGCATGCCGGCAACGCCCTCGACGAGGCCCTGCTCGGAGCCTTGCACGAGCAGTTGCAGGCCCTCGCCGAGCACCCCGGGCTGCGCGCCCTGGTGCTCGACGGCGCCGGCGAGCACCTGTGCACCGGGGCGGACCTGGAGTGGATGCGCCGCAGCCGCGAGTTCGACCATGCGCGCAACCTGGAGGACGCCAGCCTGCTGGCCAACGTCCTGCAGCGCCTGGACGACTTCCCGGTGCCGGTGCTGATGCTGGCCCGCGGCGCGGTGTTCGGCGGGGCCTTGGGCCTCTTGTGCTGCGCCGACCATGTGCTGGCCGCCGAGGATGCGCGGTTCTGCTTCAGCGAGGCGCGCCTGGGCCTGGCCCCGGCCTTGATCAGCCCCTACGTGGTGCGCGCCATGGGCGTGCGCCAGGCACGGCGCTACATGCTCTCGGCCGAGGTGTTCGGCACCGAGGACGCGCTGCGCCTGCAGCTGGTCCACCGCCTGGTGCCCGCCGCCGAGCTGGAGCAGGCCCGCGACCGCTGGCTGGCCACCCTGCTGCAGACCGGCCCCCAGGCCAGTCGCGAGATCAAGCAGATGCTGGCGCGCCTGGCAGGCCGCGACCACCTGCTCGACGAGCAGGGTTGCAACCTGCAGCTGATCGCCCGCCTGCGCACCTCCAGCGAGGGCCAGCACGGTCTTGCCGCCTTCTTCGAACGCAGCCGCCCCGACTGGGCGCAATGAACCCTGGGTGCGCGGACCACGAAGCCCGCGCCGTTCCGGCGTCGCCGACGACGCCGACCTATGAGAAAAGGATTTTGCCATGTGTGGTTTCATCGGTGTCTACCAGTCCAAACGCAACAGCATCAGCGACCAGTCGATCCTCGACGCCCTGGCCGCCATCAACCACCGCGGCCCGGACGAGCACAGCCTGTGGCGTGACCCGGGCGAGCGCGCCGTGCTCGGCCATACCCGCCTGAGCATCATCGGCCTGGACAACGGCATGCAGCCGATCGTCGCCGACGAAGGCGACCTGGCGGTGATCGTCAACGGCGAGTTCTACGACCACGAGCGCATCCGCGCCGAGCTGCAGGCCGAAGGCGCGATCTTCAAGACCGCCTCGGACAGCGAGATCGCCCTGCACCTGTACCGCCGCTCCGGCATGGCCGGGCTCAAGGAGCTGCGCGGCGAGTTCGCCATGGTCCTGTTCGACCGCCGTCGCCGCCTGATGCTGGCGGTGCGCGACCGCCTGGGCATCAAGCCGCTGTTCTACACCCAGCATGAAGGCAACTGGTACTTCGCCTCCGAGATCAAGGCCCTGCTGGCCGCCGGCGTCAACCCGACCTGGGACGAGAACGCCTACGCCAGCCGCGCCTTCTACCTGCGCGACCACACCCTGTTCGAAGGCGTGCGCAGCGTGCAGCCGGGCTGCTGGGTGATGGTCGACCACGGCGGCCTGCACAGCGGCCGCTACTGGGACATGGAATTCGCCCGCCGCGACACCCCGGCGCCGAGCGACGAGGCCGGCATGATCGAGGCCGTGCGTGCCTCCATCGAAGAAGCCGTGCGCCTGCGCCTGCGCGCCGACGTGCCGATGGGCGTGTACCTGAGCGGCGGCATCGACTCCTCGGCGATGCTGGGCATGGCCACCGCCCTCAAGGGCGAGCCACTGGACGCCTTCAACCTGTCGTTCACCGACATGGACGACTACGACGAGAACCGTTTTGCGCGCATGGCCGCCGAGCACAACGGCGCGCGCTTCCACACCATCGAGATCACCCAGGACGACCTGGCGGATAACTTCGAGCAGGCGGTATGGCACAACGAGACGCCGTTCTTCAACGCCCACGGCGTGGCCAAGTACATCCTCAGCAAGGAAGTGCGCAAGGCCGGCCTGAAGGTGGTGCTGACCGGCGAAGGCGCCGACGAAGTGTTCGCCGGCTACCCACACTTCCGCCGCGACATGCTGCTGTACAACAACGAACAACAAGACCCGAAAGTCATCGACCTGCTGCGCCAGCGCATCCAGGCCAACGAACAGGGCTACACCAACGCGCACATGCCCCACGACATCCACTGGATGGTCGACCAGCTCAAGCACGGCGTGTCGTGGCTGGACAACCAGGCCGGCTGGTTCAAGGCCCTGGAGAGCCTGTACCGCGGCGACTTCCGCGACCACTTCACCGGCGTCGACCCGTACCGCCAGTTCTTCGACCGCCTCGACCACGGCAAGCTCGCCGACCGCGACCCGGTGCACAACTCCATGTACCTGTGGGCCAAGTCGTACCTGCCGAACTTCGTCCTCACCACCCTGGGCGATCGCATGGAAATGGCCAACAGCATCGAAGGCCGCGTGCCGCTGCTCGACCACCATGTGGTCGAACTGGCCTGCCAGCTGCCGGTGTGGATGAAGGTGCGCGGCGCCACCGAGAAGTACGTGTTCCGCGAGGCCATGCGCCCTTACCTGCCCAAGGCCCTGTACGAGCGCAAGAAGCACTACTTCCGCGCGCCGCCGGCCACCCTGCAGCAGCAAGGCCGTCTGTGGCAGCTGGTGCAGGACACCCTGCACAGCCGTGACCTGGACGCGCTGCCGTTCTTCGACGCGGCCAAGGTACGCAGCCTGCTCAAGCAACTGCCGACCCTCAGCGCCCAGGAACAAGGCCTGCTCGACCCGATGCTGATGGAGCTGACCAGCCTGTGCCTGCTGCAGCGCCGCTACCGCATGAGCGGCCAGAGCTGGAACACCTTGAGCGAGGTGGCCGCATGAAGATCGCGATCATCGGCGCCGGCCTCAATGGCCTGGCCTGCGCCCTGATTCTCAAGCGCTTCGGCCTCGAGGCCACGGTGTACGAGCGGGCCCATGGCCCGCGCGACTCGGGCACCGGCATCTACGTCTGGCCCCAGGGCGTGCAGGTGCTGCGCTTCCTGTTCAACGACACCAGCTTCATCGGCCGCGGCAAGGCCATCGAGTTCCTCGACACCCATGGCCGCGACGGTCGCCTGATCCACAGCCAGCCGGTACGCCCGGACGGCCTGGGGATCCCGGCGCCGGCGGTGATGTTCCCACGCCCCGAGCTGTTCGGCCTGCTGCGCGAACGCCTGGCGCCGGGGCAGATCCGCTACCAGATGGGTTGCGAGAAGGTGGAGAAGGTCGGCGAACAGGCGCGGGTCACCTTCAGCAACGGCGAGCAGGAAGACTTCGACCTGGTGATCGGCAGCGACGGCGTCGGCTCCACCGTGCGCCAGTGCCTGGAGCCGGGGCTGACGCCCTATGACACGGGCCTGGTGGCCAGCCGCGGCATGGTCGAGTTCGACTCGCCGCTGCTGCTGCCCGACCGTTGCCAGATCTTCGCCTCGGAGTTCTCGCGGGTGGTCACCTACCCGCTGGCGGCCGACCGCCCGTACCGCTACTGGTTCGCCGCCTACCAGCACCGCAACCAGCCGCTGCTCGACCGCGACGGCCTGGTGCGGCTGTTCGCCGACCTGCCGCCGGATGTGGTGCGGATGATGGAAGCCACCGAGCACGAGCAGATCCTCACCCACAAGATGATGGCCCTGACCGGCGCCGGCTGCTGGCAGAACGGCCGCGTGGTGATGCTCGGCGACAGCATCCACGCCATGCTGCCGACCCTCGGCTACGGCCTGACCCTGGGCCTGGAGAACGCCTTCATGCTCGCCCAGGCCCTGGTCGGCTGCTGCGACGAGCGCCTCGACAGCGCTCTGCAGCGCTACGAGATCCGCGCCGCCGAGCGTTCGCGGGTGATGCTGGAAGTGATGCGCGATATGACCGACCTGTACTACTTCGAGGAGGACAGTGCCATGACCTCCTCGCGGATCCGGCCGATCGTCGAGCGCTTCCACGACCTGGCCCTGACCACGGTGTTCTGAGGAGATCGCCATGACCGACGCATACCGCCAGCGCCTGCAGGCCTTCGTCAGCGAGCGCATCACGCCGAACGTGGCGGCCTGGGAGCAGCTCGGCGCCTACCCGGCCACGCTCAACCGCGAGGCCGGCGCCGCCGGCCTGCTCGGCCTGGGCCACGACCACCGCCAGTTGCCGGACGACCCGCGGGCCGTGGCGGTGCTGATCGAGGAGCTGACCCGCAGCGGCGCCCAGGGCATCACCATGGGCCTGGGCTCGCACTTCGTCAGCCTCAAGGCGGTGCAGGCCACCGGCCACCCGATCGTCCACGACCTGGTGCCGGCGGTGCTCGACGGCCGCCAGAGCATCGCCCTGGCGATCACCGAGCGCCAGGCCGGCTCCGACCTGCGTGCCCTGGAGTGCCGCGCCACGCGCCAGGCCGATGGCTACCGGCTGAACGGGCACAAGGCGTTCATCTGCAACGCCACCCGCGCCGACTGGCTGCTGATGGTCGGCCACTGCGAGGACGGCCTGGCGCTGTTCCTGGTCGAGGGCTCCGCCGCCGGCATCCGTCACACCCCGCGCCAGGCCCTGGGCTGGCGCTGCCTGCCGCTGGCCGACCTGGAGCTTGTGGACGTGCCAGCGCTGCGCCTGACCGGCAAGGGCGGCGTCGGCCGCCTGCTGCAAGCCAGCCTGCAGCAGGAGCGGCTGAACCTGGCGGTGATGGCCATCACCAGCGCCGACATGGCCCTGCAGGCCGCCATCGACTGGTGCAAGAGCCGCCAGGTCGGCGGCAAGGCGTTGTTCGACAAGTCGGTGATCCGCCAGCGCCTGGCCGAGCACTATGCGCAGCTGACAGTCAGCCGCCAGTTCGTCGACACCTGCGTGGCCCGCCAGGCCGAAGGCACCCTCGACGCGCACCAGGTCGCCATCGCCAAGAACAGCGCCGTGCAGACTTTGGAAACCCTGGCCCGCGACGCCGTGCAGCTACATGGCGCCCACGGCTGCGTCGAGCCCTCGCTGGTCGAACGCATCCACCGCGACGCCCGCCTGCTGGCCATCGGCGGCGGTACCCACGAAATCATGCTGGAAATCATTGCCCGGCACCTGTGAAGGATCACACCATGAGCACCATCAGCGACCACGCCGCCGCGCACTCGCGCGCGCTGCTCGAACACGCCTACCAGCGCTACTGCGGGCTGGAAATGCTGGAACAGTCCCCCGGCCAATGCACCTGCCGGCTGACCGTCACCGATGCCATCGACAACCTCAGCCAGACCCTGCACGGCGGGGTGATCTACTCGATGCTCGACGTCACCAGCATGCTCGCCACCCTGCCCCTGCTGGGGCCGGACGAGTACGCCCTGACCAACAGTTTCAACACCCTGCTGCTGTCGGCCACGCCGCGCGACACCGAGGTGTTGTTCCACGCCAAGGTGATCCGCGACGGCCGCAACCTGATGTTCACCCAGGCCGAGGCCTGGCGGGTCAATGCCGACGGCAGCCAGACCCGCATCGCCAGCGCGCAGCTGAGCAAGTTCAGGCTCAAGCGGGAGTGGTGACGGCGTAATCGCACATCACCTTCATCGCGGGGCAAGCCCACTCTCACACCCACTGTGAGAGCGGGCTTGCCCCGCGCTCGTTTCAACGCAAAGCCCCTGCCGATACATGACAACCTTAAGGGTAAAACCCTGATTATCTGCGCTTTTCACTCCAGCCCGATTGCTCAAGACTGCATGCCACACACATCACAGAAAGGATTCGCGCAATGAATCACAAGGTCCTGGTCATCCGCTCCTCGATCAAGTCCGACGGCGGCTTCTCCGGCCAACTGGTGGACAACTTCCTCAAGCAGCTCAAAGAGGTCAACCCCGAAGCTTCGGTGGCGGTGCGCGACCTGCACGCCCAGCCCATCCCGCACCTCAATGCGGTGACCATGGACGCCCTGTTCGGCGGTGACGCCAGCAGCATCGAGGCGGCCGCGGCGCTGAAGCTGTCCAACGAACTGATCGAAGAGATCCAGGAAGCCGACCGCGTGGTGATCGGCCTGCCACGCTACAACTTCGGCGCACCGTCGATCCTGCACACCTGGGTCGACTACATCGTGCGTGGCGGCGTCACCTTCACCTATGTCGACGGCGCCCCGGTCGGGCTGCTCGACGACAAGCCGGTGCACGTGCTCAACGCCAGCGGCGGCGTTTACAGCCAGGGCACCGACACCCTGGCTGGCTGGCTGTCGCAGACCTTGGGCTTCGTTGGCCTGAACAGCGTCGAGTTCATCTACGCCGAAGGCCTTGGCATGGGCGAAGAGAGCCTGGCCGCGGGCCTGGCCGCCGCCAACCTGAAGATCCAGCACAGCATCGCCGCCCTCGGCGAGCGCCCATGCCCAAGCCTGGCCACCGCAGTAGGGAGGTAAGATGACCCGCAGCCAAGACAACCCGTCGGTCCAGGAGCTGTTCCTCAGCGAACTGGTGGCCGAGCCCAACCGCTACCACCTATACATCTCCCACGCCTGCCCGTTCTCGCACCGGGTGCACCTGGTGCAGAGCCTGCTGGGCCTGGAAGATGCACTGGACGTCACCTCGGTGGGGGGGGGGCGACAAAAACAAGGAGGGGGGGTTGGAGAGCACGAACAAAAAAAACTGCCC
>NZ_JBOBDQ010000014.1:0-107445 GCF_050586565.1 Pseudomonas sp. WC1 | reverse complement strand
TACCTTACAGATCCGCGTCTTCCACCACCCTCACCTTCCCCGCCTCCAACGCATACGCCGCATCCGCCAGGTCATTGCTGACTTTCTCCACCTTCAAGGTGCCGGTCACCCACAGCGGCGTGTAAATGTCGTCGATCTTCAACCCTTTCGGATACCGCACCAGCACCAGCTGGTTCGGTGGCGGCGGCGGTACATGGATGCACGCCCCTGGGTACGGCACCAGGAAAAACAGCGTGCTGTTGCCTTTGGCATCGCTCTCCAGCGGCACCGGATACCCCCCCAGGCGGATCTGCCTGCCGTTCATGGCGGCCACGGTCTTGGTCGAGTACATCACCGCCGGCAGGCCTTTGCTCTGCTTCAGCCCACCCTTGGCGGTGAAGGTGCCCAGGGCTTCCGGGGAGTTGTGGTCGATCTCGGGCATCTGCTCGAGCGCCTTCTGGTCCGACTTGGGCATCAGCTCCAGCCAGTCGGTCTCGGGCAGTTCGGCATGGGCCAGGGCGCTGGCCAGCAACAGGGGAATGAGGAATAACGCACGCATGAAAATGCTCGGCAACTCAGGATGAATTGCCGGGCATTCTAGCGGGAATTCAGCGTTTCTTGATGAAGCCGTAGATCACCAGCAGGATGATCGCGCCGACCAGGGCCCCGAAGAAGCCCGCGGCCTGCCCGGCCTGGTAGATGCCCAGGGCTTGTCCGCCGTAGGTGGCGGCCAGGGAACCGGCGATGCCGAGGAGAATGGTCATGATCCAGCCCATGCTGTCGTCACCCGGTTTCAGGAAACGCGCCAGCAGGCCGACGATCAGGCCGATGAAGATGGTTCCAATGATGCCCATGGCAATCCCTCTGTGATGAACATGAAACATGCCAAAGCCTAGTCAGCGCTTTGGCATGCTGCCATCTCAGAGCGGCATTGCCCGGCAGAAGTTCGATCAGCCGGCGATCAACGCCTCTACTTCGGCAATCTTGGCCTTGAGGGTGGCCATGTCCTGGCAGCGCAGGGTGGCGTGGCCGACCTTGCGCCCGACCTTGAATGCCTTGCCGTAGTGGTGCAGGTGGCAGTCATCAATGGCGACCACCTTGTCCACCGCCGGCACTTCGCCGATGAAGTTGAGCATGGCGCTTTCGCCGACCTTCGCGGTCGAGCCCAGCGGCAGGCCGGCCACGGCGCGCAGGTGGTTCTCAAACTGGCTGCACTCGCTGCCTTCGATGGTCCAGTGCCCGGAGTTGTGCACACGCGGGGCGATTTCGTTGGCCTTCAGGCCACCGTCGACTTCGAAGAACTCGAAGGCCATGACGCCGACGTAGTCGAGTTTCTGCAGCACGCGGCCGACGTAGTCTTCGGCCAGGGCCTGCAACGGGTGCGCCTCGCTGGCCACCGACAGGCGCAGGATGCCGCTGTCGTGGGTGTTGTGCACCAGCGGGTAGAAGCGGGTTTCGCCGTCGCGGGCGCGCACGGCCACCAGCGACACTTCGCCGGTAAACGGCACGAAGCCTTCCAGCAGGCACGGCACGCTGCCCAGTTCGGCGAAAGTGTCGACCACGTCTTCGGGCTTGCGCAGGACCTTCTGGCCCTTGCCGTCGTAACCCAGGGTGCGGGTCTTGAGCACGGCCGGCAGGCCGATGCTGGCCACGGCGGCATCAAGGTCCGCTTGCGAGAGGATGTCGGCGAAGGCCGGGGTGGGAATACCCAGGTCGCGGAACATGCTCTTCTCGAACAGGCGGTCACGGGCGATGCGCAGGGCCTCGGCGCTCGGATAGACCGGGACGAACTGCGAGAGGAAGGCGACGGTCTCGGCCGGCACGCTTTCGAACTCAAAGGTCACCAGGTCGACTTCGTCGGCCAGCTGGCGCAGATGGTCCTGGTCACCGTAGTCGGCACGCAGGTGCTCGCCCAGCGGCGCGGCGCAGGCGTCCGGTGCCGGGTCGAGGAAAGCGAAGTTCATGCCCAGCGGAGTCCCCGCCAGGGCCAGCATGCGGCCCAGCTGGCCACCACCGATTACACCGATCTTCATGGGTTTCAGCCTCAAGCCTGACGCGGATCTGGATTGTCCAGCACGGTGTCGGTCTGCTCGGTGCGGAACTGCTTGAGCGCCGCGTGGAACTGCGGGTGCTTGGCCCCGAGGATGCTCGCCGACAGCAAGGCTGCATTGATCGCGCCGGCCTTGCCGATGGCCAGGGTGGCGACCGGGACACCAGCAGGCATCTGCACGATCGACAGCAGCGAATCGACACCCGAGAGCATCGACGACTGCACCGGCACACCGAGCACCGGCAGGTGGGTCTTGGCGGCGCACATGCCCGGCAGGTGGGCGGCGCCACCGGCACCGGCGATGATCACTTCGATGCCGCGGCCTTCGGCCTCATCGGCGTACTGGAACAGCAGGTCCGGGGTGCGGTGGGCGGAAACCACCTTCACTTCGTAGGGAATGCCGAGTTTTTCCAGCATATCGGCGGTGTGGCTAAGGGTGGACCAATCGGACTTGGAGCCCATGATCACGCCAACCAGTGCACTCATCGTCGAGCCTCTTCGCTTGTGCGCCCGCAGGCGCGTCAAAAAACAACAAGCCACGCGGGACGACCGGCGTGGCTTGTTTGCTGATCATGACCGGAATCTATCCGGTCGAGGGGCCGCGCAGTATAGCGTAACGCGAGGCAATCACGGCACCCCCGGCGACCAACTGTCGGCCTTATTTTTCGGGGGTTTGGCTGACTTTCGGGTCAACTGAACCACCCTCCAGCTTGCGCCACAGCAAGCGCACGTTGGCCTTGCGCACCAAGGCACAGCGATACAGGCGGATTTCCAGCGGCACATGCCACTGGCTGCCACCGCAGATCGCCAGCTCGCCACGCTCCAGTTCACCGCGCATCGACAGTTTCGGGACCCAGGCGATGCCCATGCCTTCGAGCGCCATGCTCTTGAGACTGTCGGCCATGGCCGTTTCATAGACAGTGGTATAGCGCAGGTTGCGCTGGCGCAGCAGCAAGTTGACCGACCGGCCGAGGAAAGCGCCGGCGCTGTAGGCCAGCAACGGCACGCTGGCCTCCCCCTCCAGGTCGAACAGCGGCTTGCCGTCGGGGCCCACGGCACACACCGGGAGCATTTCGGTATTGCCCATATGCAGCGACGGGAAGATCTCGGCGTCCATCTGCAACGCCGCGTCCGGGTCGTAGAACGCCAGCATCAGGTCGCAGCCGCCTTCGCGTAATGCATGCACCGCATCACCGACGTTGGTGGCGACCAGGCGCGTGGCGATGTTCAGGCCATCGTTGCGCAATTGCGCCACCCAGCGCGGGAAAAAGCCCGATGCCAAGGAGTGCGCGGCCGAGACCTGGATCACCTCGCCCTGGCCGCCTTCCAGGTGATGTAAATGGCGAAGAACTTCGCTCAACTGGTCGACAACGGTGCGCGCGGTGACGAGAAACAGCTGCCCGGCCTCGGTCAGCTCGATGGGCGTGCGGGAACGATTCACCAAGGTCAACCCAAGCGCCGCTTCCAGGCTGCGTATGCGTCGGCTGAACGCCGGCTGGGTAACGAACCGGCGCTCGGCCGCTTGCGAGAAACTGCGGGTCGAGGCCAGGGCACTGAAGTCCTCCAGCCATTTGCTTTCGAGGTTCATCGACTACTCCGCACTGCGTGCACCAAAATGGAACACGCTCGATTGTCAATCGGCGTCACATCAAACCGTATGCCGTTTGCGCATAGGTTAGCGTGCAACAGCATTGGCCGCAAAATCTGGGCAGCCCTAGCATTGGCGCCATTCCGGCAGGTGCCGGGTCAAAATCGAGATGATATCCATCATGTCCTCCGCTGCATCGTTCCGCGTCGAAAAAGATCTGCTTGGTACCCTTGAAGTCCCTGCCGATGCCTACTACGGCATCCAGACTCTGCGCGCTGCCAACAACTTCCACCTCTCCGGTGTTCCGCTGTCGCACTACCCGAAACTGGTAGTCGGCCTGGCGATGGTCAAGCAGGCAGCTGCTGACGCCAACCGTGAGCTGGGGCACCTGAGCGATGCCAAGCACGCCGCGATCAGCGCAGCCTGCGCACGACTGATCAAAGGCGACTACCACGAGCAGTTCGTGGTGGACATGATTCAAGGCGGTGCTGGTACTTCCACCAACATGAACGCCAACGAAGTCATCGCCAACATCGCGCTGGAGGCCATGGGTCACCAGAAGGGTGAGTACCAGTACCTGCACCCGAACAACGATGTGAACATGGCGCAGTCGACCAACGACGCCTACCCGACCGCGATCCGTCTGGGTCTGCTGCTGGGCCACGACGCCCTGCTGGCCAGCCTCGACAGCCTGATCCAGGCCTTCGCTGCCAAAGGTAAAGAGTTCGACCACGTACTGAAGATGGGCCGTACCCAGCTGCAGGACGCCGTGCCGATGACCCTGGGCCAGGAATTCCGCGCCTTCGCCACTACCATGACCGAAGACCTGCAGCGCCTGCGCTCGCTGGCTCCGGAACTGCTGACCGAAATCAACCTGGGCGGCACCGCCATCGGTACCGGCATCAACGCCGACCCGGGCTACCAGATGCTGGCCGTACAGCGCCTGGCTATCATCAGCGGCCAGCCGCTGGTGCCGGCTGCCGACTTGATCGAAGCCACCTCCGACATGGGCGCCTTCGTGCTGTTCTCCGGCATGCTCAAGCGCACCGCGGTCAAGCTGTCGAAGATCTGCAACGACCTGCGCCTGCTGTCCAGCGGCCCACGCACCGGCATCAACGAGATCAACCTGCCGGCGCGCCAGCCAGGCAGCTCGATCATGCCAGGCAAGGTCAACCCGGTTATCCCTGAGGCCGTCAACCAAGTCGCCTTCGCCATCATGGGCAACGACCTGGCCCTGACCGTCGCCGCCGAAGGTGGCCAACTGCAGCTGAACGTGATGGAGCCGCTGATCGCCTACAAGATCTTCGACTCGATCCGCCTGCTGCAACGCGCCATGGACATGCTGCGCGAGCACTGCATCGTCGGCATCACCGCCAACGAACAGCGCTGCCGTGAACTGGTCGAGCACTCGATCGGCCTGGTCACCGCCCTGAACCCGTACATCGGCTACGAAAACGCCACCCGTATCGCCCGCGTTGCCTTGGAAACCGGCCGCGGCGTGCTGGAACTGGTGCGCGAAGAGAAGCTGCTGGACGAAGAGATGCTCAACGACATCCTGCGTCCGGAAAACATGATCGCTCCCCGTCTGGTTCCGCTGAAGGCGTAACCCAGACCGCTGCAAACAGTCTCACCAGGTCGAGGGACTAGACACCTCTCAACCTTTCAAGGGCCCGAGCGCATGCTACGGGCCCTTTTTTTATGCACGGAACAGGCACCTGCTAAACGGCACACAACTTGCTCGGTAATGCTCCCCAGCTCAACGGGATGCCGAGCATGCTGCACAGCCACCTCACCACCCTCAACGCCGTTTCGCTGATCCTCCAGGTGTTCCAGGAAGACGGCGTGGACGCGCAGCATATGCTCGCCGGCAGCGGCATAGGCCCCGCAGACCTGGGCCACGCCGATGCGCGCATCACCACCCAGCAGGAACTGCAGGTCTGCGCCAACGCCGTGTCCAGGCGCCAGGACATCGGCCTGGAACTAGGCCGGCGCATGCATGTGTCGTGCTACGGCATGCTCGGTTACGCCCTGCTCTCCAGTGCCACTTTGGGTGACGCCCTGCGCCTGGCGCTAACCTTTCCGGCACTGCTGGGAACAGTTTTCCAGCTACGCCTGGTGGACGATGGCCAGCGCGTGTGGCTCAGCGCCAGCGACCATTACGACGCGCCTGGGCTGGCCGCCTTCAATGCCGAATTCTGCCTGCTGTCGCTGAAAGTGATCTGCGACGACCTGCTCGGCCGCCAGCTACCGTTGCTGGCGGCCCGCTTCGAACACCCGCGCCCGAGCTATCACGCGCTCTATGAACCTGCATTCCAGTGCCCGCTCGGCTTCGACGCCAGCGACAATGCCTTCGCCTTCGAACGACGCTGGCTGGACATGCCCTTGCCCCTGGCCGACCCGATCACCCACAAGGCCATGGGCGAACGCTGCCGACGCCTCAACCTGGAGTTCACCGGCCGCCAAGCGTGGCTGGGGCGGATCCGCCAGCTGCTGCTGCGGCAACTGGATGCCGCGCCTGGGCTGGAAGGTTTGGCACGGCAGATGAACTGCTCGTCGCGCACACTGCGCCGGCATTTGCAGGCGCTGGGCAGCAGTTATCAACAGCTCCTCGACGAACTGCGCTTCGAGCGGGCCAAGCAGTTGCTGGCCGAGGACCAGATGCCGATCTACCGCATTGCCGAAACATTGGGGTTCAGCGAGACCACGAGCTTCCGGCATGCCTTCCAGCGCTGGAGCGGCGTGGCGCCCAGCCATTTTCGCGGTTGACCGGTTGCGGACGGCTTGGCCACATCGATCCCCTTTTGGCCGTTTGCGACGTTCTCCAGTACCGGGCAGTCCGTAAAAATGGCTCCACGCCAGTGAATACGGAGAACAACAACGTGCTGACGATCTATTCCGATGACCACCGCCTGCACCATGGCCGCTGCGAGCTCATCGACGGCAAGCTGATGCCCTGTTTCGAAATGCCGTCGCGCGCCGACCACGTCCTGGAGCGCGTCAAGCAGCGCAACCTCGGGCCCGTGCAGGGCCCCGTCGACTTTGGCCGCGCACCGCTGCAGCGCATCCACAGTGCCGACTACCTGGATTTCTTCGAAAGTGCCTGGGACCGTTGGGCCGCGCTTGGCCAGGAAGGTGACCTGCTGCCGTTCACCTGGCCAGCGCGCACCCTGCGCCAGGTCAAACCCAGCGGCCTGCACGGCGAGCTCGGTTACTACAGCTTCGACGCCGGCGCACCGATCACCGCCGGCACCTGGCAGGCCGCCTACAGCGCCGCCCAGGTCGCCCTGACCGCCCAGGCTGCGATCCAGCAAGGCGCCCATGCCGCCTTCGCCCTGTGCCGGCCGCCAGGGCACCACGCCGCAGGCGAAGTGATGGGGGGTTACTGCTACCTCAACAACGCAGCCATTGCCGCCCAGGCCTTCATCGACCAAGGCCGGCGCAAGGTAGCCATCCTCGACGTCGACTATCACCACGGCAACGGTACGCAGGACATTTTCTACACCCGCAACGACGTGTTCTTCGCCTCGATCCACGGCGACCCGCAGGACGAGTTCCCGTTCTTCCTCGGCTACGCCGACGAGACCGGCGAAGGTGCCGGCGAGGGCTGCAACATCAACTACCCGCTGCCTGCCGGCAGCGACTGGGCAGCCTGGAGCGCAGCCTTGGAAGACGCCTGCCAGCGTATCGCCGCCTTCAGTGCCGATGTGCTGGTGATCTCCCTTGGCGTGGATACCTTCAAGGACGACCCCATCTCCCAGTTCAAGCTCGACAGTCCCGACTACCTGGCGATGGGCAAGCGCATCGCCCAGCTGGGCAAGCCGACCTTGTTCGTGATGGAAGGCGGCTACGCTGTGGAGGAAATCGGCATCAACGCGGTCAATGTGCTGGAAGGCTTCCAGCAGGCCCAGCCAGGAGCGTGAACATGACCCGACTCAAATGTCTGCTCGCCCCGCTCATCGCCACCGGCCTGTTCGCCGGCGCACTCCAGGCACACGCCGAACAGAGCACCCTGCGGGTGTACAACTGGTTCGACTACATCACCCCGCAAACCCTGGTCGACTTCCAGAAGGACAGCGGGGTCAAGCTGATCTACGACATCTTCGACACCAACGAAGCACTGGAAGCCAAGCTGCTTACCGGCAACTCCGGCTATGACGTGGTGGTGCCGTCCAACGTGTTCCTCGCCAAGCAGATCGAGGCTGGGGTTTTCCAGCCCCTTGACCGCGGCAAGCTGCCCAACTGGCAGCATCTGGACCCGGCACTGATGAAACTGATCGAAGCCAACGACCCCGGCAACAAGTTTGCCGTGCCTTACATGTACGGCACGGTGCTGATCGGCTTCAACCCAGACAAAGTCAAGGCCGTGCTCGGCGACGACGCACCGGTGGACAGCTGGGACCTGATCTTCAAGGAAGAGAACATCGCCAAGCTCAAGCAGTGCGGCGTGGCACTACTTGATTCGCCGTCGGAGATCCTGCCGCTGGCGCTGTCGTACCTGGGGCTGGACCCTAACAGCGGCAAGCCGGCCGACTATCAAAAAGCCCAGGATCTGCTGCTGAAGATCCGCCCGTATGTAACCTACTTCCACTCGTCCAAGTACATGGCCGACATCGCCAATGGTGATATCTGTGTGGCGGTGGGCTACTCGGGCAGCTTCTCCCAGGCCGCGAATCGGGCTCGCGAAGCGAAGAACGGCGTGGTGGTGGACATGCGCCTGCCCAAGGAAGGCGCACCGATCTGGTTCGACATGCTGGCGATCCCCAAGAACGCGGCCAACCCTGAAGATGCCCACACATTCATCAACTACCTGTTGCGACCAGAAGTGATCGCGCCGATCAGCGACTTCGTCGGCTACCCGAACCCGAACAAGGATGCGACCGACAAGGTCAGCCCGGCGATCCGCAACAATCCAAACCTGTACCCGACGGCGGAGGCAATGGCCAAGTTGTACACGCTCAAGCCGTTGCCACGGGATGCCGAGCGGGCACGGACGCGTGCCTGGACCAAGATCAAGTCCGGCACCTGATGTTTTTGGGGCTGCTCTGCAGCCCATCGCCGGCAAGCCGGCTCCCACAAAGAAATGTGCAATTCCTGTGGGAGCCGGCTTGCCGGCGATGGGTCGCAGAGCGCCCCCATTCAATCTCGCCAGGCCTTGCGCAGGCGCATCAAAGCCTGCGCAATCTCCCCTTCTGGCACTGCCGCGAATCCCAGTACCAGCCCTGCCCTCGCATCCGCAGGCTCCGCGCTGTCCTCCAGCCAGTAGCTGCTCAGCGGAGTGACCTCCACCCCCACCGCCTCCGCCCGCGCAACCAGCTCCTGCTCCCGCGCCAAGTTATCCACAGCTACCTTCACATGCAGCCCTGCTGCGACGTCCGGCATTGCCCCCAGCCCCGGTACCTCCACCGGCCAACCGGCCTTCAGCACATTCCTGCGGGCCAACGCCGCCCGGCGCATACGGCGGATATGTCGCTGGAAATGCCCTTGGGCCATGAACTGCGCCATGACACATTGCGTGCCGACTTCCGAGTGACGCACCGACAGCGCCTTGGCCTGGCTGAATGCCCGCACCAGGCGCCTGGGCAGCACCAGGTAACCCAGCCGCAAAGCCGGAAAGGCGATCTTGCCGAACGTTCCCACGTACAGCACCCGGCCCTGCCGATCCAGTGCCGCCAGCGGCGCCAAAGGCGCACCGCTGTAGCGGTACTCGCCATCGTAATCGTCCTCGACGACCCAGCCGTCCTGGCGCTCGGCCCAGGCCAGCAACGCCAGGCGCCGGGCCAGGCTCATGGTCACACCGGTAGGGTACTGGTGAGCCGGGGTCACGTAAGCCAGCCTGCAATCCGGCAGCTCGGCCAGGCGCGCACAGTCCATGCCCTCTTCATCTACCGGCACGCCCCTGACCCTTGCCCCCGCCAGGGCGAAGGCGTGCCCGGCAGCGCGGTAGCCCGGGTTTTCCACAGCCACCCCGTCACCAGGCTGCAACAGCAACTGTGCACAAAGGCTGATCGCCTGCTGCGCACCACTGGTGATCACAATTTGTTCAGCACTGCAGGAAAGCCCTCGCGACCGACGCAGATAGGTGGCGATCAATTCACGCAACGGCAGCTCCCCTGCCGGGTCGCCATAACCGAGCTGCGCCGGATCGGGATTTCGCCAGAAACCCGCTTGCAGCTTGGCCCAGACCTCGAAAGGAAACAGGTCGAACGCTGGCAGACCAACCCTGAAAGCCCTCGGCGCGTCGCCTTTGGGCGGCGGCAAATGGTGCTTTTCCAGACGCAGCAATGGCTCACTACGCCCTGCGAAACTGGATAAATCCTCAGTATCAGGCGCTTCAAATGTGGATAAGTCTGTTGATAACCACCGGGATAACCCTGTGGACAGTTGTGTGGATAGTTTTCCCAGGCGGCTTACATAGGTGCCATCGCCTACCCGGCTTTCGATGAAGCCCTCGGCATACAACTGGTCATAGGCACGCACCACGCTATTGCGCGACAACGCCAGCACCGCCGCGAGGTCACGGGTGGCAGGCAGCCGTGCTCCGCCTTCCAGGCGCCCATCCAGCACGCGCGCGCGCAAGGCCTGGTAGAGCTGCTGGCTGAGCCCGCGACGGCGATCCAGGACGATCCCGGCCGGATCGAAAGGCAACGCGTAGGTACGTTCGCTCATGGCATTGGACCTATGAAAACAGTCATGAATGGCTCTTACACCGAACCATTAGCCTGCCTAGGATGAAGCCACAGCACAAGGAACACCGGCATGTACAACAGCAAACCGCATCAGGAACATGACCTTGGCCGCCTGCACCAGCACATGCAGCACACCCGCCTGGCAACGCTGATCAGCCACGGTGAGCACGGGCTGCTGGCCACCCATCTGCCCGTGCTGGTCGCCACCGGCGAGGGCGAATTCGGCACGGTCTACGGCCACCTCGCCCGGGCCAACCAGCAATGGCAGGACCTGGCACAAGGCGCTGAAGCCTTGCTGGTATTCCCCGGCGCCGACGCCTATGTCAGCCCCGGCTACTACCCGAGCAAGGCCGACAACCCCAAGGTGGTGCCCACCTGGAACTATATGGCGGTGCATGCCTGGGGCCCGGTGGAGGTGATCCACGAGCCGACACAATTGCTGGACATCGTCAGCCGCCTGACCGACCGCCATGAGCAAGGCCGCGCAGCACCGTGGAACGTCGCCGATGCTCCGGCTGACTACCTTGACGGCATGCTCCGCGCCATCGTCGGTATCCGCCTGCCGATCGCCCGCCTGCAGGGCGCACGCAAGCTCAGTCAGAACCGTTCGGCGCAAGATATCGCCGGGGTCCGCGAAGGCCTGGCCGCCAGCGCCGACCCTGTGGATAACCAACTCGCCGCGCACATGCGCGACCTCTGAAGGAAAAACCCCATGACAGCCATCACTCTGCGCCCGGTTCGCGCCGAAGACCATGCCGCCTGGCTGCCCTTGTGGCAGGCCTATCTGCGCTTCTACCAGACCGAACTACCCGACGCAGTCAACACCAGCACCTGGCAACGCCTGCTCAATGCGAACGAGCCGACTCACTCGGCGTTGGCCTGGGTCGATGGCAAGGCGGTGGGGATGGTCAACTTCATCTACCATCGTTCCAACTGGAGCATCGAGAACTCCTGCTACTTGCAGGACCTCTACGTGGACAGTGAAGTACGTGGCCTGGGCATCGGCCGGCAGCTCATCGAGCATGTCTACGCCACGGCCAAGGCCGCCGGCTGCATCAAGGTGCACTGGCTGACCCACGAGACCAACGCCACCGCCATCAGCTTGTACGAGCAGGTCGCCGAGCGCCCGGGCTTCATCCAATTCCGCAAAGCACTGTAGGCCGCACATGAACGACGCATTGAACTGGAAACCCGCCGGTACGCCCAAGGCCGAGCCCATCGAAGGCCGTTTCATCCGTTTGGAGAAGCTTGACCCGGCGCGCCATGGCAACGACCTTTGGGAAGTACTGCAAGGTCCGGGCTCGGACCCAGCGCTATGGGACTACCTGCCCTACGGCCCGTTTGCTGAGCGCGCCAGCTTCGACCGCTGGCTGGAAGGCAACGCCGCCAGCCGCGACCCGCTGTTCTACAGTGTGATCGACCGCGCCAACGGCCAGGTTCAGGGCATCCTCAGCTACATGTCGATCGTCCCCGAACAGGGCCGCTTCGAGATTGGCCACATCGCCTTCGGCGCCGCCATGCAACGCACACCCAAGGGCACCGAGGCGGTTTACCTTTTGAGCAAGCTGGGCTTCGAGCTGGGCAATCGCCGGCTGGAATGGAAGTGCAACGACGCCAATGCCCGCTCCAAGCGCGCGGCCGAGCGCTTCGGTTTTGTGTTCGAGGGCGTGTTCCGCAACCACATGGTGGTCAAGGACCGCAACCGGGATACGACCTGGTATTCGATTACCGACGCCGAATGGCCGGCGGTGGCGGCGGGGTTCGAGCGCTGGTTGAGCGTGGATAACCAACAACCTGAAGGTCAGGTGAGGACGCTGGAGGCCTGTCGCCTGGGCTGATCTCATCGCGGGGCAGGCTCCCACGGTAATGCGTGGGAGCAGACTTGTCCCACAAGGCCATCATCTGATCTGACGTCGACGCGTGACCACGCCCATCTGCAGACCGAACGGCTTGAATACCGCATTCAGCGATTTGAGCGTAGGGTTGCCCTCCCCCTGTTCGATCTGGATCAATGTGCGGACCGAAATCTTGCACATCCGCGCAAACTGGGTCTGCTGCATCTTCGCCACTTCCGTACGCAGCCGCCTGACCGCTGCACCAAGCTCCAGGCTGCCGTCGGCGATGCCTTCACGCACACCGTCGATCAACAACCCGCGAGCATCAATGGATACCGTCATGCCAACCCCCACTCGGCTATCCGCCGCTCAAGCTTGCCCAGCGCAATAGCCGGGTGACTCATGACCCGGCTTGCCAATCCCAGTTCGCTCAGGATATCGGGCAATGCCAGCAACTGGCGGGCATCCTCGCGCAAACGCTGGTACGCCTGCTCCGGGTCAATGAACGTAGCAAGGGCGTTGCACACCGACAACCAGTCGATTTCACCAGCCCGCTCGATCGTCGCTGGCCATTTGGTTGTCCGTGTTACCCCCTCCTGATCCATCACCATCGGCGCAAGGTCATAGATTGGCGCCATACGCACCGCATCGCGGGTGCGGATGATGGCAGTATTGCGTCCATGGTTGTCGGCGTTGCCCAGGATCTTGTTGATCAGGTCTCGGCGCAGATAATCCGTAATCAGCCCAGGCACCTGATCCGACTGCCCGGCCTCACGCCATAGCGCAACAAGGGTATCGATCACCTCCAGGTGGCCCATGCGGCTGCCGGGCTCGGTTATACCGCACAGCGAGTAGACCGACTCCACAGCTAGGCGCTGCACTCCCTCTGCGGACACCTGACGATCGAAGCGCTCCATCCAGAGGCTGGGCTTGTGGCCCTCCTCCAACGCCATGTGTTCACTGGCTACCGTATCAATACCTAAACGCTGCAAGGCTTTGTAGTAGAGGTGCTCGGCTCGCAGAATCTCCTGGTCATCAACCAGTGCCTGGTTTCTGGCGAACTTGATGAACCAGTGACGGCGGGCGTGCTCGTCGGCAAGCACGGCATCCGGGTACAACTGCCCGCTTTCGTCCTCTGTCATCAACAGCTTCGGCGCTTCACCGCCAGCACCGGTCGCACCGCCAATGGCCGCTCCCTGCTCATAGGCGTACTCGAGAAAGCGCTGATCCCGGGAAACGACATCCTCGCGGGTAAAACCGATGGGGTTTGCCAGATCCAGTTGCTCGAAGGACTCCTTGATACGCAGGTTACCAATCGGCGCAGGGGTGGAGCGCGCAAGCAGAAACAGGTCTTCTCCCATGCCAGCCGGCCTCTCGCGGCCAATATGCTTGAGCAGGAAGCGTTTGGCGGCACCGGCAGGGGCGATGTCGTAAAGGAATGCAGGGGCGTGGGGCAGGCGATGGCTGCCAAAATCCACCGGCAGCCTTGCACTCGCCGCTTGGCAGAATAGGCTGTCATAGCCATCTGGATTCGCCCTGACGTAGTCGGACAGGTAGCCAAACTCGCAAGGGCTGGCGAGGCTGTGCTCCGGCTGTGCGAAGGTCATTGCCAGGGCGTCCTGCCACTTGCCGTAGACATGGAGCTGGAGCGTAAGTCTGTGCATGGGCCGCCTGTGATTGACTGCATGTGAACGGGTCAACCATTCATTCGATATGCAGCTTAGTGCAGATTTTTACAGAAACTCAATAAATAATCTGCATTAAAATGCATAAACTATAAAACCACACATCTAATTCTGCAAAATAGTGCAGATTGAATGACAAAAAAAGGGGAGCATCCGCTCCCCAGAGGTTAACCGCTTGTAGATGAAGGCTTCTGTCAGCCTTCAATCTCGATCAGGATTTCGCCCGGGGTCACCCGGTCGCCCTTGGCCACGTGGATGGCCACGACCTTGCCGGCGATCGCCGCCTGCACTTCGGTCTCCATCTTCATCGCCTCGGTGATCAGCACCGCCTGGCCGGCCTTGACCACGTCGCCTTCCTTGACCAGCACATCGACGATGTTGCCCGGCATGCTGGTGCTGACGTGGCCCGGCGCGCTGGCCTGCTTGCGCTTGCTGCCGCCACCGCCGACGAATTCGTTGAGCGGCTCGAACACCACTTCTTCCGGCATGCCGTCGATGGACAGGTAGAAGTGGCGCTTGCCTTCGGCCTTCACGCCGACACCGGTGATGTCGACGCGGTAGGTTTCACCGTGGACATCGATGACGAACTCGGTCGGCACGCCTTCACCGCCCACCGCCCCCACCGCGCCGGCTTCCGGAATCGGCAGCAAGGCTTCTGGCTTGAGGGTGCCGGCTTCACGCTCCTCGAGGAACTTGCGGCCGATGTCGGGGAACATGGCGAAGGTCAGCACGTCCTCCTCGGAGTGCGCGAGGCTGCCGATGTCGGCGCGCAGCTTGGCCATCTCCGGCTTGAGCAGGTCGGCCGGGCGCACGTCGATCACGTCCTCGCTGCCGATCGCCTGACGGCGCAATTGCTCGTTGACCACACCGGGGGCTTTGCCGTAGCCGCCTTGCAGGTACAGCTTCACTTCATTGGTGATGGTCTTGTAGCGCTCGCCGGCCAGCACGTTGAAGAACGCCTGGGTGCCAACGATCTGCGAGGTCGGGGTCACCAGCGGCGGGAAGCCAAGGTCTTCACGCACCCGCGGGATCTCCGCCAGCACCTCGTTCATGCGGTTGAGCGCGCCCTGCTCCTTGAGCTGGTTGGCCAGGTTGGAAATCATCCCGCCCGGTACCTGATTGACCTGCACGCGGGTGTCCACGGCGGTGAACTCGCTTTCGAACTGGTGGTACTTCTTGCGCACGGCGTAGAAGTACAGGCCGATCTCCTGCAGCAGCTCGAGGTCCAGGCCGGTGTCGAACTCGCTGCCCTTGAGCGCGGCGACCATCGACTCGGTGCCCGGGTGGCTGGTGCCCCAGGCGAAGCTGGAGATCGCGGTGTCGATATGGTCGACGCCGTTCTCGACGGCCTTGAGCTGGCACATCGCGGCCAGACCAGCGGTGTCGTGGGAGTGGATGAACACCGGCAATGACTGCTCGGCTTTAAGTGCCTTGACCAACTCGCCGGTGGCGAACGGGGTCAACAGGCCAGCCATGTCCTTGATCGCCACCGAGTCGCAACCCATGGCTTCCATCTGCTTGGCCTGCTGCACGAAGGCATCGACGGTATGCACCGGGCTGGTGGTGTAGGCGATGGTGCCCTGGGCGTGCTTGCCAGCGGCTTTCACCGCCTCGATGGCCACGCGCAAGTTACGCACGTCATTCATGGCGTCGAAGATGCGGAACACGTCGATGCCATTGACCGCAGCCTTGGCCACGAAGGCCTTGACCACGTCGTCACTGTAATGGCGGTAGCCCAGCAGGTTCTGCCCACGCAGGAGCATCTGCAGACGGGTGTTGGGCAGCGCGGCACGCAGCTTGCGCAGGCGCTCCCACGGGTCTTCCTTGAGGAAGCGCACGCAGGCGTCGAAGGTGGCGCCGCCCCAGACCTCCAGCGACCAGTAGCCGACCTTGTCGAGCTTGTCGCAGATCGGCAGCATGTCTTCGGTGCGCATGCGGGTGGCCAGCAGGGACTGGTGGGCGTCACGCAGGATCGTGTCGGTAACAAAGATTTTCTTGGACATTATTCGGTTCCTCACAGGCCTGCGTGGGCGGCGATGGCGGCGGCGATGGCCAGGGCCAGCTCTTCGGGTTTGCGCTTGATCGAGTAGTTGGTCAGTTCAGGGTGGCTTTCGACGAAGCTGGTGTTGAACTGGCCGCTACGGAATTCCGGGTTGCGCAGGATTTCCTGGTAGTACGCGGCAGTGGTCTTGACCCCCTGCAGGCGCATGTCGTCCAGGGCCCGCAGGCCGCGGTCCATGGCTTCTTCCCAGGTCAACGCCCAGACCACCAGTTTCAGGCACATGGAGTCGTAGAACGGGGGAATGGTGTAGCCGGTGTAGATCGCCGTGTCGGTACGCACACCCGGGCCGCCCGGGGCGTAGTAGCGGGTGATCTTGCCGAAGCTGGGCAGGAAGTTGTTCTTCGGGTCCTCGGCGTTGATGCGAAACTGCAAGGCAAAGCCGCGGTGCTGGATATCTTCCTGCTTGATCGACAGCGGCAGACCGGAGGCGATGCGGATCTGCTCGCGAACGATGTCGATGCCGGTGATTTCCTCGGTGATGGTGTGTTCCACCTGCACCCGGGTGTTCATCTCCATGAAGTACACCTCGCCATCAGCGAGCAGGAACTCCACGGTACCGGCGTTCTCGTAGTCCACCGCCTTGGCCGCGCGCACGGCCAGGTCGCCGATGTAGGCACGCTGCTCAGGGGTCAGTTGCGGGCTCGGGGCGATCTCGATGAGTTTCTGGTTGCGGCGCTGGATTGAGCAGTCGCGCTCGAACAGGTGCACCACGTTGCCGAAGCTGTCACCGAGAATCTGCGCCTCGATGTGCTTGGGGTTGACGATGCACTTTTCCAGGAACACTTCCGCCGAGCCGAAGGCCTTGGTGGCCTCGGAAATCACCCGGGGGAAGTTCTGTTCCAGTTCCTCGCGGCTGTTGCAGCGGCGAATCCCGCGCCCGCCGCCACCGGAGGTGGCCTTGAGCATCACCGGGTAACCGATGCGATCGCCTTCCTGCAAGGCTTCATGAATATCGGCGACGTTGCCTTCGGTGCCGGGGGTGACCGGCACGCCGGCCGCGATCATGGTGCGGCGCGCTTCGGTCTTGTCACCCATGCGGCGAATGACATCGGCGGCCGGGCCGATGAACTTGATCCCGCGTTCAGCGCAGATCTCCGCCAGTTCGGCGTTTTCCGACAGGAAACCGTAGCCGGGATGCAAGGCATCGCAGCCGGTCTCGACAGCAAGGTTCACCAGCTTGCGCGGGTTCAGGTAGCCGGCCAGGGGCTCGGCACCGATGCTGTAGGCCTCGTCGGCGCGCTTGACGTGCAAGGCGTGGCGGTCGGCGTCGGAGTAGATCGCCACGGAGCGAATGCCCATCTCGGCGCAGGCACGCACGATCCGTACTGCAATCTCACCCCGGTTGGCGATCAGGATTTTTGTTATCACTGGAGTCTTCCCAAAGCCGTAGGAACAGACGATCCGGTTCTACCGGTCGGCGCGTGACCAGACGTCGCTGGCCAGTCGCATATTCACCCTAGCGCTGACGGTCGATAAACAAAAATCAATATTTGTTAGAGGCAGCATAAGCAAAAGCTTATAGTTGGGTAACAAGGTTTTGCCGGAGCACCGCAAAAAATGCGCAAGTCATTGATGCGTATGACTTTACGTCAGTTGCAGATCTTCAACGAAGTGTGTGATTTGCGCTCCTACAGCCGGGCGGCCGAGGAGATGGCGCTGACGCAACCCGCCGTTAGTCTACAGATCCGCCAGCTCGAGGAGCTGGTTGGCCAGCCGCTGTTCGAGTATGTCGGCAAGAAGCTCTACCTAACCGAGGCCGCCGAAGCGCTGCAACGCGCCAGCCGGGATATCTTCGGGCGCCTGGAGAACCTCGACATGCAGCTGTCGGACATGCAGGGCTCACTGCAGGGCCAGCTGAAACTGGCGATCGAGTCCAGCGCCAAGTACTTCGTGCCACACCTGTTCGCCGCCTTCAAGCAGCGCCACCCGGAGGTCAACCTCACCCTGACGGTGGTCAACCGTGCCCAGGCGATCAGGCGCCTGTCGGACAACCGTGACGACCTGGTCATCATGTCCATGGTGCCCCAGGACATGGGCCTCGAGTTCCTGCCGTTCCTGAACAACCCGATCGTCGCCGTGGCACCGCCGCAACACCCGTTGTGCAAGCCGGACAGCCTGCGCCTGCAGGATCTCGAGCCGCACACCTTGCTGGTCCGTGAACAGGGTTCGGGCACCCGCAAGGCCTGCGAGGAGTTTTTCAAGGACAAGCGCGTGCATTTCACCCAGACCCTCGAGGTGGCCTCCACCGATGCCCAGCGCGAATGCGTGGTGGCCGGGCTGGGCATTGCCCTGCTGACCCGTCATGCGGTCAACATGGAGCTGGCCACCGGCATGCTCAGGGAGTTGCCGGTGGAAGAACTGCCGTTGTACCGCAGCTGGTGCCTGGTGCAGTCCCGGAGCAAGCGGCAATCGCCGGTGGCCCTGGCGTTTCAAGCGTTCATCCGCAGCGAACGTGCAATGATCAGCGGGCTTGTTGAGCGTTTCTCGGGGAAGTTGCCGCCGATACCTGCCACACCGTGAGGTCCTGCAGGTCAGGGTAGTCGGCCAGTTCGCGCAGCAACTGGCGTTGGTCGCAGTAGCATTCGATCGCGCGGCGGTACTCCATGCGGCGCTGATCCTTTTCCTGCTGCTTGCGAGCCTTGGCGTTGGGTTGGTACACACCGTCGTGATCACGTGCCATTGCCTGTCTCCCAGAAAGGATGCGGGGAGTTTCAGGGTGGGCCTTGGGGTTTACGGTTTAACGGTGAAACGATGACAAAACCGTGAAGCTTGAGGAGAAGCCCGCTCCCACGCCAGTCGCATATACGAACAGCGTGCAGGTCAGTCGTCAGTCGCCTTGATCGACTTGGGCGACAGGCGCAGGCTGCGCAAGCTGCGTTTCACGCTCTTCAGGTGGTTGACCAGGCTCGGCCCGCGGGCCATGGCCACGCCCATGGCCAGCACGTCGATCACCACCAGGTGGGCGATGCGCGAGGTCAGCGGCGTGTAGATCTCGGTGTCCTCGTGCACGTCGATGGCCAGGTTGACCGTCGACAGCTCGGCCAGCGGTGTCTGGCTCGGGCACAGGGTGATCAGGTTGGCACCGCTCTCGCGCACCAGGTTGGCGGTGATCAGCAGGTCCTTCGAGCGCCCCGACTGGGAAATGCACACCGCCACATCGCCCGGCTTGAGCGTGACAGCCGACATTGCCTGCATGTGCGGATCGGAATAGGCCGCCGCGCTGAGCAGCAGGCGGAAGAACTTGTGCTGCGCATCCGCCGCGACCGCGCCCGAAGCACCAAAACCATAGAACTCCACGCGCTGGGCCTGGGCCATGGCCGTCACCGCCTGCTGCAAGGCTTGCGGGTCGAGGTGCTCGCGCACTTCCATCAAGGTATGCAGGGTGGTGTCGAAGATTTTCAGGCTGTAGTCGGCGACCGAGTCGTCTTCATGGATGGCGAACTGACCGAAGCTGGCGCCGGCAGCCAGGCTTTGCGCCAGCTTGAGCTTGAGATCCTGGAAGCCCGAGCAACCGATCGCCCGGCAGAAGCGCACGATGGTCGGTTCGCTGATCCCCACGCTGTGCGCCAGGTCGGCCATCGAGCTGTGCATGACGGCAGCCGGATCGAGCAGCACATGGTCGGCCACTTTGAGTTCCGATTTGCGCAGCAGGTGCCGCGATTGGTCGATATGTTGCAACAGATTCACGGGCTGGACTCGGTTATGATCGGCGTGCCGGGATGTAGCTTTCTTGTAGTTATACTACATGCTTGCCAACCCGCCCAGCTAATCGAACGTGGAGAGTGGTGGTTTGACGATTCCTTGCGACATCCTGGTCTTCGGCGGCACGGGCGACCTGGCCCTGCACAAACTGCTCCCGGCGCTCTACCACCTGTATCGCGAAGCCCGCCTGCACACGGCCGTGCGGATTATCGCCCTGGCCCGACGCAACCTGCCGCGCACCGACTACGTCAAGCTCGCCGAGCGCCATTGCCGGGCGCAGGTCGCCCGCCAGGACTTCGACGAAGACGTCTGGCAGCGCTTTTCGGCGCGGCTCGACTACTTCCCCATGGACGCGGCGCAGAGCGCCGACTTCGGCCGCCTGGCCCGCTACCTGGGTGAGCCCGGCGGCCTGACGCGGATCTTCTACCTGGCCACCGCGCCCAAGCTGTTCGTGCCGATTGCCACTCACCTGCGCATCGCCGGCCTGGCCGACAGCGAAGCGCGCATCGTGCTGGAAAAGCCCATCGGCCACTCGCTGGAGTCGGCCACCGCGATCAACGAAGCGATCGGCGCGGTGTTCGACGAATCCCAGGTCTTTCGCATCGACCACTACCTGGGCAAGGAAACCGTGCAGAACCTCATGGCCCTGCGCTTTGCCAACGCCTTGCTCGAGCCGGTATGGCGCAACGGCCAGGTCGACCATGTGCAGATCAGCGTCTGTGAAACCCTCGGTGTGGAAAACCGTGGCGCCTACTACGACCGTGCCGGCGCCACCCGCGACATGCTGCAGAACCACCTGCTGCAACTGCTCTGCCTGGTGGCCATGGAGCCCCCCTCGGAGTTCGAGGCCGAGGCGGTACGCGACGAGAAGGTGAAGATCCTCCGCGCCCTCAAGCCCATCACCGGCCAGGACGTACAGGACAAGACCGTGCGGGGTCAGTACGGCGCCGGCAAGATCGGCGGCCAGGAAGTGCCGGCCTACTATTTCGAGAAGGACGTGGACAACGACAGCGACACCGAAACCTTCGTCGCGGTCCAGGCGCACATCGACAACTGGCGCTGGGCCGGCGTGCCGTTCTACCTGCGTACCGGCAAGCGCATGGCGCGGCGCTCCTCGCAGATCGTCATCCAGTTCAAACCCGTGCCGCACGAGCTGTTCAGCGGCGGCCAGGTCAACCAGCTGCTGATCCAGCTACAACCGGACGAGCACATCAGCCTGCGCATGATGACCAAGAGCCCAGGCAAGGGCATGCGCCTGGCGCCGGTCGAGCTGGACCTCAACCTGGCCCAGGCCTTCGCCCAGACCCGCCGTTGGGAGGCCTACGAACGGCTGTTGCTGGATGTACTCGAAGGCGATTCGACGTTGTTCATGCGCCGCGACGAGGTCGAAGCCGCCTGGGCCTGGATCGACCCGATCCTGCAGGGCTGGGAGGAGCATTTCCAGGCGCCGCGCCCTTACCCCGCCGGCAGCAATGGCCCGGAACAGGCCAACAGCCTGCTGGCGCGCCTGGGCCAGGCCTGGCACGCCTAGCCCAGGTCGGCGGTCGAACGCCCCAGCAGCGCCTTGAACGACGCGGCATCGACCGGCCGGCTGATCAGGTAGCCCTGCACCTCGTCACAGCCGTGCTCGCGCAGGAACTGCAGCTGCTCACGAGTTTCCACCCCTTCGGCCACCACCTTCAATTGCAGGCTCTGCGCCATGGCAATGATCGCCCGGGTGATGGCCGCGTCCTGCGTGCCTTCGAGCAGGCCGCGGATAAACGCCTGGTCGATCTTCACGTAATCGACCGGGAAACGCTTGAGGTAGCTCAGTGACGAATAACCGGTACCAAAATCGTCGATGGCCAGCTTCACCCCCAGCGCGTGTAGCTGCTCGAAGGTGGCGATGATGTGCTCGACACTGTCCAGCAACTGGCTTTCGGTCAGTTCCAGCTCCAGCAGGTGCGGCGCCAGGCCGGACTCCTGCAGTACCTGACGCACCAGGCTGACCAGCTTGCCCTGGCGCAACTGGTACACCGACAGGTTGACCGAAACACGCACTTCCAGGCCCTGGCGCAGCCACTCGCAGGCTTGCCAGCAGGCCTGGCGCAGCACGAACTCGCCCATGGGCGCGATCAACCCGGTTTCCTCCGCCAGACCGATGAACTCGCTGGGTGGCACCATGCCCCATTGCGGGTGCTGCCAGCGTACCAGGGCCTCGGCGGCGTGCAGCTGGCCGGTGCGCAGGCACAGCTTGGGCTGGTAGTAGACCAGCAGTTGGCCTTCGTCGATGGCCTTGCGCAACTGGTTCTCCAGTTGCAGGCGCTCCAAGGTGCTGGCACGCAGGCTCTCGGTATAGAACTGGAAGCTGTCGCCGCCCAGATGCTTGGCATGCTGCTTGGCCATGTCGGCCTGGCTGACCAGGGCATTGAGATCCAGGCTGGCGTCGGACAGCAAGCTGATGCCCACCGAGGCGCTGATCACCACCTCGTGCCCGCCCACACGCAGGGGCACGCGCAGTTTGTCCAGCAGCCGGGTGGTGACACGCACCAGGCTGGATAAGTTGGTATAGCCGTCGAACAGCACCGCGAACTCGTCGCCAGACAGGCGCGCCACGGTGTCGGCCTCAGGCACCGCGTTGGCCAGGCGCTGGGCCATCTTCTTGAGCAACTGGTCGGCCAGTTCATGGCCCAGGCTCTCGTTGAGCAGCTTGAAGCGGTCCAGGTCGACGTGCAGCAGCGCCAGGCTGCGGCCATTCAGGCGCATGCGCTGCGCCGCCTCGTGCAGGCGCAGGCGGAACAACGCACGGTTGGCCAGGCCGGTGAGGTCGTCGTAATGTGCCAGGTAGCGCAGGCGCTCCTCCGATTCTCGGCGCGCCGACAGGTCGGTGAAGAAGCCGACGATATTGACGATGCGCCCCCGCACATCGCTCACGCTGTTGAGCTGCAACCATTGGGGGTAGAGTTCGCCGCTCTTGCGCGCCTCGACCAACTCACCCTGCCAGCGGCCCTGCTGGTCCAGCGCCTGATCAATGGCCTGGCTGTGGCGCCGGGCGTCACGGCTGCAGGGCAGCTCCAGGGCGTTGCGGCCTATCAGCTCGGCGCGGCCATAGCCAGTGACATCGCAGAAGGCCTGGTTGACCGCCAGCAGCTGGAAGTCGGCATCGAGAATGGCGATCCCCTCGCTGGCTGCCTCGAACACCGTCGCGGCCAGACGTTGCTGCTCCTCCTGCTCCTTCTGTACGGTGATATCACGACGGGTGCCCAGCATGCGCAGGACCTTGCCCTGGGCATCGGATTCCACCGCCCGCCCACGGTCCTCGATCCAGCACCAGTGGCCCTGGGCATGGCGCACCCGGTACTCGACCCGGTAGTCCTCGGTGCGCCCCTTGAGGTGTTCGACCAGCGTGCGCCGCAGCAGCGGCAGGTCATCGGGGTGCAGCCGCGGCTTGAGGTCGGCGCGCACCGAACGGACCTGCTCGGCGTCGAGGCCGAACAGGGCATGCAGTTGCGTGTGATGGACCTCGTCAGTCTCCAGGTTCCAATCCCACAGCCCCAGCTCGCTGGCCTGCAGGGCCAGGGCCAAGCGCTGCTCGCTCTTGCTCAGGGCCTGGTTGGCCAGGTCCAGTTCATGGCTGCGCTCGGCCACGCGCTGTTCAAGGCCGGCATGGGCCTGGCGCAGGTCGTCCTCGGCCTGGCGGCGCTGGGCGATTTCGGCGCTGAGCTTGCGGTTCAGCCCCTCGCTGTGGCGCTGGGCGCACTGCAGATGTTCGATCAGGGCCTGGTTCTGGAAGCGACGCAGCAAGCCACGCTCAATCAGGCGATTGACCTGCCAGGCCACCACCATCAGTGCCACCAGCAGGATCAGCCCCAGCCACCCCCAGCCACGCTGGTGCCCGGCGTCATAGACGAAGAGAAACGCGATGGGCGGCAGCAGGCACGGCACCGCGAAGCTGAGGAACGCCGGCAGGCTGACCGCGTAGGCGACACTGGCCGACAACGCCGCCGCCCCGAGCAAGCCGAACACCCAGGCCTGCTGCACGAAGTTGTCCGCTGGCGCCAGGGCTATCACCGCACTGGCCAAGGTCAGGCCGCTGAACGCAGAACCGAGCAGGAACATCCGCCGCCAGACTGGTTTGGCCTGACGAACCGGTGTCGCCGATTCGAAGGCCGCCACCTGGATCACCCTCAGCACCACCAGTGCCAGCAGCCAGGCCATCCACACGCCAACCAGCAGATAGCGCCCAGGGCCCCACAGCAGCCAGGCGCTGAGCAGGCCGTTGAGCAGCATGAACAACGTGGGCAGCAGAGAGCCCTGGTAAAGCAGGCGAGTACGCTCGATCGACAGTTGGGTGGCGAATTGCCTGCGAACGCTCCGTGTCGTCTCCGGCGATGCTCCGATCGCCATGCAATCCTGGGTCATATGGCTGGATTCTTTTGAGTTCTTGTTATGGCTGACCACAAATGTGCAGGGAGAATACACAAGCGTCGCGTCAGACCAAACTGCTCTACGTCATGATTTGGAAAATGTCTTGTCCGTCCAGGTCTGACCGCTCAACCACGGGGCGCTGCCAGCAGCGCCGATGAACGGTAGATGGCCTGTGCGGTGATTTGCAGCGCGGGCGTTTGCCCCTGCCTGCGCGCGGCCATAGAATGCCCGCATGCATAATGACGACCTCTCCCTCCTGCTGAACTCCCTCAACGACGCCCAGCGCCAGGCCGTGGCGGCCTCCGTCGGGCGCCAACTGGTGCTGGCCGGCGCCGGCTCGGGCAAGACCCGCGTGCTGGTGCACCGTATCGCCTGGCTGATCCAGGTCGAACAGGCTTCGCCGCACTCGATCCTGTCGGTGACGTTCACCAACAAGGCCGCGGCGGAAATGCGCCAGCGTATCGAGCAACTGCTGGGCATCAATCCGGCCGGGATGTGGGTCGGCACGTTCCACGGCCTGGCCCACCGGCTGTTGCGGGCGCACTGGCAGGAGGCAGGGCTGGCGCAGAACTTCCAGATCCTCGACAGCGACGACCAGCAGCGCCTGGTCAAGCGGGTGATCCGCGAAATGGGCCTGGACGAGCAGAAATGGCCCGCGCGCCAGGTGCAGTGGTTCATCAATGGCCAGAAGGACGAGGGCCTGCGCCCGCGACATATCCAGGCCAGCGGCGACCTGTTCCTGGCCACCATGCGCGACATCTATGTCGCCTATGAACAGGCTTGCGACCGCGCCGGGGTCATCGATTTCTCCGAACTGCTGCTGCGCGCCCTCGACCTGTGGCGCGACCAACCGGACCTGCTCAGGCATTACCAGCGCCGCTTCCGCCACCTGCTGGTGGACGAGTTCCAGGACACCAACGCCGTGCAGTACGCCTGGCTGCGCCTGCTGGCCTCCGGTGGCGACAGTCTGATGGCGGTGGGTGACGACGATCAGTCGATCTACGGCTGGCGTGGCGCCAAGATCGAGAACATCCACCAATACACCGCCGACTTCCCCGACGCCGAGTTGATCCGACTGGAGCAGAACTACCGTTCCACCGGCGGCATCCTCAAGGCGGCCAACGCCCTGATCGCCAACAATAGCGGCCGTCTGGGCAAGGAACTGTGGACCGACATGGGCGAGGGCGAACCCCTAACGCTCTACGCTGCGTACAACGAGCACGACGAAGCGCGCTACGTGGTAGAGACCATCGAAAGTCTCATCAAGCAGGGCAACGCTCGCGACGAGATCGCCATCCTCTACCGTTCCAACGCCCAGTCGCGGGTGCTGGAAGAGGCCCTGCTGCGCGAACGCATTCCCTACCGCATCTATGGCGGCCAGCGCTTCTTCGAACGCGCCGAGATCAAGAACGCCATGGCCTACCTGCGTCTGCTCGAGGGCCGCGGCAACGACGCGGCGCTGGAGCGGGTGATCAACGTGCCGCCACGCGGCATCGGCGAGAAGACCGTCGAGGCCATCCGCGAACACGCCCGCCACAGCCAGCTGTCGATGTGGGACGCCATGTGCCAGCTGCTGGCTGCCAAGGCCCTCAAGGGCCGCGCCGCCAGTGCGCTGGGTGCCTTCATCGAGCTGCTCGAGAACCTCGCCGCCAAGGTGCTGGACATGCCACTGCACCTGATGACCCAGACCGTCATCGAACAGTCCGGCCTGATCATCTACCACCAGGAAGAAAAGGGCGAGAAAGGCCAGGCCCGGGTGGAAAACCTTGAGGAACTGGTCAGCGCGGCGCGCAACTTCGAGACCAGCGACGACGACGCCGACCTGTCGCCACTGTCGGCGTTCCTCGGCCATGCCTCGCTGGAGGCCGGGGACACCCAGGCCGACGAGCACGAGGACAGCATCCAGCTGATGACCCTGCACAGCGCCAAGGGCCTGGAGTTCCCCTACGTGTTCCTGGTGGGCATGGAGGAAGGCCTGTTCCCGCACAAGATGAGCCTCGAAGAACCCGGCCGCCTCGAAGAAGAACGGCGCCTGGCCTACGTGGGCATCACCCGGGCCATGCGCCAGCTGTTCATGACCTACGCCGAAACCCGTCGCCTGTACGGCAGCGAAACCTACAACAAGGTGTCGCGTTTCGTCCGGGAGATTCCGGCCGGGCTGGTGCAGGAAGTGCGCCTGTCGAATACCGTCAGCCGCCCGTTCGGCGGCGCCAAGACGCCCGCGAGCAGCCTGTTCGCCAACGCCAGCATCCCGCAGACCGCCTTCAGCCTTGGCCAGCGGGTGCAGCATGCGGTGTTCGGCGAAGGCGTGATCCTCAACTTCGAGGGCTCCGGTGCCCAGGCGCGGGTGCAGGTGAACTTCTCCGAAGGCAGCAAATGGCTGATGCTTGGATACGCCAAGCTGGAAGCCATCTGAGCCCAATCGCGGGGCTTGCCCCGCGATGACCTTTCATACAACGCCCGTCCGCATTCCCGACTATCAGGCAAAAGCTCGAAACATGTTGTCGCTGGCTATGTCTGCCGGTTCATGTGCACCATGACGCGCGTGCAATCCACACAAACGGGAATCCCCAACTTATGCAACGTTTTCTTAGCATCGCTCTGGCGCTCTGCGTCGGCCTGACGCTGAGCCTCGACGCCAACGCCAAGCGCTTCGGTGGCGGCAAGAGCTCGGGCTCCGCGCCTATCCACCAGACCCGCCAGGCAACCCCGACCACCCCTGCCGCCGCCCCGACCGCGCCAGGCCGCGCACCCGCTGCCGCCAGCGGCGCCTCGCGCTGGCTGGGCCCACTGGCCGGCCTCGCCGCCGGTGGCCTGCTGGCCTCCATGTTCATGGGCGACGGCTTCGATGGCATGCAGATCCTCGACTTCCTGATCATGGGCCTGATCGCCTTCCTGGTCTTCCGCTTCATCGCCGCGCGACGCCGCCAGCAGCAGCCGCAACACGCTGCCGCCGGCCATGCCCCGTACCAGCGTGAAGCCCAGCCGCAGGCCGCCCCGCAGTCGATCTTCGGCGGTGCCGCCGCACCGGTTGCCGCGCCTGCAATCAACGCCCCGGCCTGGTTCAACGAAGCCAGCTTCCTGGCCGCCGCCCGTTCGCACTTCCAGTCGCTGCAGCAGCACTGGGACGCCAACGAGATGGACAAGATCGCCGAGTTCGTCACCCCGCAGATGCTCGAGTTCCTCAAGCGTGAGCGCGCGGAACAAGGTGAAGGCTTCCAGTCCACCTACATCGACGACCTCGATGTGCAACTGGACGGCGTAGACGACCGCGCCGACCAGACCGACGCCACCCTTACCTTCCGTGGCGTGTCGAAGACTTCGCGCTTCGACCAGGGCGAAGCGTTCAGCGAAAGCTGGCACATGGTTCGCGCCCAGGGCGAAAACCAGCCTTGGCTGCTGGCCGGTATCCGCCAAAACGGTTAACCGTCGCACGTTGCAGAAAAAACCCCGGGCCTGTCCCGGGGTTTTTGCTTTTGCCAGAGCGGCCTACTAGGGTATAACGCGCAGCGTTGTCATAAGGTCAGAGGATGTGAACCGTGGAAGAAGTGATCGAACAACTCCGTGAAGCCAACGAGCCGGTACCGGTGCCGCTGGAACTGCCGGACGAGGATCAGCTGGTCGAAATCGAGGAAGAGCTGTTCATCAATATCCCCTTCGTGTTCAAGGAATACCTGCTGACCGTCAGTGACGTGGTGTACGGCAGCCTCGAGCCGGTGACCGTGACCGACCCGCAATCCCACACCTACCTGCCGGAGGTGGCGGCCAATGCCTGGGACGCCGGCGTGCCCCGCGACCTCATCCCGATCTGCCAGGACGGAGACGATTTCTACTGCGTTGAAGAGGACGGCACCGTGGTGCTGTGGTCCGGTGAAGAGGAAATCGTCACCGAGGAAAGCTGGGAATCGGTCTGGCACTGGGCGCGGGATGTCTGGCTGGAAAGCTGAATGAGAAATACCCGCACAAAGTGATGGCTTATAGCTACCAATCACTCGTAGAATCGCCAGGCTCTCTGCGCCTGGCGACACTGCTACCGCTCCATCCCCTCGGACGACGGTGAAATCTTGCGCAGAAAGCGTTAACCGCTCCCTCAGTGCGAATGATCGCGGCTGTTCTCCAACGTCTCCAGCAACGCCACCTGCATTCGCGTATGCACACGGATCAGCCAGCGCCACAGCAGCGCCACCACCACCGCCGCCACTACCCCGATGATCAGCAGCAGTTCGCTGGTCGGCAGAATGCTCGCCGACAAGGCTGACAGCAGCAGGAAGATCACCAGCAGTGACAACAACGGTATCACCTCGGCAATTACCCGCCGTACACGCTGGGTATGCCGCCCCGCCATCTCGGGTTTGACCCCCATCTCCGCCAGCAGCATCGACAGCGCCTTGAGCTTGCGATAGGCGGCGATCAGGAACGGCAGCGACAGCAGCAGCGCCGCGCCCCAGATCAGGGCCTTCTGCTGACCGGCATCCGTCACCCATTCGCTCAACCAGGCGCCGATACGCCCGGCAAAGTAGCCGCCACTGAAGAAGATCGCGATCACCAGCGCCAGGTTAACCCCCACCTGCAACAAGATGCGCCGGATCATCGCCGCCAGCATGGCCCCCTCGCCTTGGGGCTGAATACTGCGCAACCACTCGCCGTACAGTGAAAGCACCCGTGCCAGACGGCTTGGTACTACCTTGCCCAGCTTGATCGACAACGGGTCGGCGGCGCGAATCAGGTAGGGTGTGAGCAAGGTGGTGATGGCCGAGACAGCCACCGCGACCGGGTAGAGGAAGTCGCTGGTGACCTGCAGGGTCATGCCCAGGGCGGCGATGATGAAGGAGAATTCACCGATCTGCGAAAGCCCCATCCCCACACGCAGTGAAGTGCGCCCATCATTGCCGGCAATGAAGGCCCCCATGCCGCAGGAGAGCATCTTGCCCAGCACCACCGCCAGGGTGATGACCACGATCGGCCAGGCGTACTCGAGCAGGATCGACGGGTCGATCATCAGGCCGATGGCCACGAAGAAGATGGCACTGAACAAGTCGCGCACCGGCTCGATCAGGCGCTCGATCTTCAGCAGCTCACGGGACTCGGCCATGATCGCGCCGATCAGGAAGGCACCCAGCACCATGCTGTACTCAAGCTTGACCACCAGCAGGCAGAAGCCGAAACACAGGCCGAGCACGGTAATCAGCAGCATCTCGTTGCTTTCGAACTTCGCCACGTAGGCCAACAACCGCGGCACCAGCAGGATGCCGATGACCAGCGCGACGATCATGAACAGCGACAACTTGCCCACGGTCGAGAACACCTCGCCAGAGCTTACCGTGCCACTGACGGCTATGCCCGACAGCAGCGCGATGATACCGATGCCGAGAATGTCCTCGACGATCAGCACGCCGAAGATCAGTTGGGCAAAGCGCTCGTTCTTCATTTTCAGGTCGTTGAGCGCCTTGACGATGATGGTGGTCGAGGAAATCGCCAGGATCGCCCCGAGGAACAGCGAATCCATGGTGTTCCAGCCAAACCAGCGACCTATCTCGAAACCGATCCAGATCATCAGGACGATTTCCAGGAAGGCGGCGATGAATGCCGTGGCGCCGACCTTGAACAGCTTGCGCAGGCTGAACTCCAGGCCCAGGCAGAACATCAGGAAGATCACCCCCAGTTCGGCCAGGGTCTTGATCGTGTCTTCGTCGTGGATCAGCCCGAACGGCGGCGTGTGCGGCCCGATGATGAAGCCGGCGACGATGTAGCCCAGCACCACTGGCTGCTTGAAGCGATGAAAGAGAATGGTGACCACCCCGGCAACCAGCATGATCACCGCCAGATCCTGGATGAAGCTGATGGCATGCATGGCGTGTTACTCCTTGTTTTCGATGCTGGGGCTAACCGCTCCTCTACCGGTAAGACCCTGGGCGCGGAGCGGGCACATACTGTTGTGATTGACGCAAAAGCCCACGTTGCATGGGCGTCGTCAGGTTAACATCGCGCCTTGCCGCAAATTGCCAATGCAATATGCAGAAACAGATCGGCAGATTCGACACCGCCGATGGCAATATTGGCGTGACGATGGAGCGTCAGCCGACGTCCCGTACCAGGATGGGAAACCTCAAAGAGGGGAAACAGAAGTGTCTGCAGATACCCGCCCCGATACCGTGCAAATTCACCGTGAGCTCTCTATGGAACCTGGAAACGCCCAGCTGACCATGACCGTCCTGATGACACCGGACATGGCCAATTTCTCTGGCAACGTACACGGCGGCACCCTGCTCAAGTACCTCGACGAAGTCGCCTATGCCTGCGCCAGCCGCTATGCCGGCACCTATGTGGTGACCCTGTCGGTGGACCAGGTGATCTTCCGCGAACCTGTGCATGTCGGCGAACTGGTGACCTTCCTGGCCTCGGTCAACTACACCGGCAATACCTCGATGGAGGTGGGCATCAAGGTTGTCACCGAGAATATCCGCGAGCGCTCGGTGCGCCACTCCAACAGTTGCTTCTTCACCATGGTCGCGGTGGACGACGACCGTCGTCCGGTGAAGGTGCCACCGCGCCAGCCGCAGAGCAGCGAGGAGAAGCGCCGCTTCCTGCAAGGCCAGCAGCGCCGCCAGATCCGCCAGGAGCTGGAGCAGCGCTACCAGAACCTCAAGACCGACGCGATCTAGTACATCAAGCGCTGCGCCTCGAAGCGCACCCGTGGATGGGCGATTCGATCCTGGGCCCGCACCAGTTGCAGTTCGTAGCTGGCGCAGGCCTGGGTTTCCAGCAGCACCTCATGCACGGCGGCGGCGGTGAACTCGAACGCGTGCAGCCAGTTGTCGCCAAGCAACACCCGAGCCAGGAACAAACCTGACGTCAGGTCGCCCACCCCTACCGGCTGACGCGGGAACGCCAGCAACGGCCGACGCAGGTGCCAGCTGGCTTCACGGGTCACCAGGAGCATCTCGAAGGCATCGTCCGCGCGCTGTGGATAATTCAGGTGCTTGACCAGCACAACCTGCGGCCCACGCTCCAGCAACCCGCGCGCCATGCCCACGCAATCCTCCAGCGACTGCGCGCGACGGCCACAGAAACTGTCCAGCTCGAGCTGGTTGGGGCACAGGATATCGGCCTTGGCCACGGCCTGCTCGAGCAGGAACTCACTGACCTCGGCCGGCACGATGCAACCTTTCTCGGCATGGCCCATGACCGGGTCGCACAGGTACAAGGCCCTGGGATTGACCGCCTTGATCCGCTCGACGCCAGCCAGGATCGCCCGCCCCTGCTCGGCACTGCCCAGGTAACCCGACAGCACCGCATCGCAGTGGCCCAATTCGCCGATATTGGAAATGCCTTCCACCAACGCGGGAATTTGCGCTGGCGCAAGCACTTCCCCCGCCCACTGGCCATACTGAGTGTGGTTGGAGAACTGCACCGTGTTGAGTGGCCAGACGTTGACCCCGACCCGCTGCATGGGAAACACCGCGGCGCTGTTGCCGGCGTGTCCAAAGACCACGTGGGACTGAATGGCGAGCAGGTGCGGTGTACGTTTCATGCAGGGCGCTTCCGAAACTGTGTGAAGAAATGTGCGGCCCGCAGTATGAACCTGATTGCCATCTGTACGACAGGCCAGAGACGCAGTTAAGCTGGATCGACCTGTCTGGAGCTTACGCAAATGCTGACCCTGGAAAACCTTTTCGTCCTGATGCTGGTGGCGACCGCAGGCGCCTGGCTGTGGCACAACCACGGGCTTCGCGAGAAGGCCCTGGCTCGGGTCAAGCAGCATTGCGCCAAGCTCGACCTGGAACTGCTCGACGACGCCGTGGCGCTCAAACGCATCGCCTTCGTGCGCGACGCCAATGGCCGAAAGCGCCTGGCGCGCATCTACAACTTCGAGTTCACCGTCACCGGCGAACAACGTCACCCAGGCACCGTCACCCAGTTCGGCGCCCATACCATGCAGATCGAACTTGCACCTTACCCGTTCGAGATCAAGACCCCGCCACGCACCGACAACGTCATCGAAATGCAGCAATGGCGCCAGGAACATAACCGCTGGCGCAATTGATCACTCCGCCAGGTAACACTTGCCGATGGCCGCCTGGAGCATCTGCAAGGGTTGTGGCTGATCGAATATCAGCTCGATGCGCGAGTCCCTGCGCCATTCGCTGGGGCGCCATTCCAGCGCCCCACGTTCCAGGCCATTGAACGACTGCCACCCCGCCGCGCTGTGGATAACCCCCTTTGCCCGGCGCCACGACCATTGTTCAAGAACGCCACGTAGCGCCATTTCATCGAAGACCTGGCCCGGATGCCAGCGCCAACCTACGCTCCAGCCCTCCTCCGCCAACCGGGACTGACAGATCGGTTGCCGCGGATCCACCCACAAGGAGGGCTGTGGGACGGGGCTGTTATCCACAGGCAGGCTGGAAAGGTCGAGTGAACCCGCTGGCGCTGCGGACGATACAGGCAAACCGGCGAACGCTAGCGCGCCATGATCCGTCCACAACGCCGGGACTTCAGGCAATGATGCAGTTATCAACAGGCGGGCGGCAGCATCCACGGCACTCGCCTTGTTGAACAGCAGCAACCCCGCCTTCGCCAATGCCATGCTCTGTGCCTCGGGCAAGTCAGCGCCCCGGGAAAGGGCGGCGGCATCCAGCACCATCAACAGTGGCTGGACCGACAGTACACCGGTCCAAGGCGCCCGCCCCAGCTGCTCCAGCAATTCGAGGGGGTGACCGAGGCCGGACGGCTCGATGAACAGGCGATCCGGGCGCGCCTTGCGCAGCAGGCGGCCGAGCCCCACCTGGAACGGTGCGCCATTGACGCAGCACAGGCAGCCTCCCGCCACCTCTCCGATGGCGATCCCCGCCTCGTCACGGCTGAGCAAGGCGGCATCCAGGCCGATCTGGCCAAATTCGTTGACCAGCACGGCCCAACGCTCACCAATCGGTCGTTGGTCCAGCAAGTGACGGATCAGGCTGGTCTTGCCGGCACCTAGCGGGCCGGCGATCACATGGGTGGGGATGTTCTGCAACATGGCTCGGTATCGCAAGGGCTTGATGGCAGTCTATACCGGGGCGTCCGGCAATTCATTCCAACCAGTCCAGGCTCAACAGCAAGCGACGTTCCCCGGCGGGGGTCTGCGGGGACCGGTGGACCAAGCCCGCACCCTCGTTGCCCAGCCACTTCTCGCCCTTGAGCAGGGCTACCTCTCCCGCCACCAATCGCCGGACGTTATCCACAGGCGGCGGCGCCAGCTGCAACCGGGCACGATCGATGGCACCCTCTGGCAGCCATTCGCTACCTGCGCCAGCGTAGGTACTGAGCAGGCGCAATGGAACATGGTCCACATGCATGCGCGGGCACATCGCCCCCTCAAGCACCCGCAGCCGCACCCCCAGGCGCCGAGCACCCAGCAAGCAGGTATAGGCCGCCACCAGCCAGGCCACATCGGCGACGAAACCATCGTAGCCATGTAGATCGGCGGTTTCTCTGAGCAGCCCGGGCAACGCTGGCGGCTGGCGTTCATCCACCTCGATCACGCGCTCATCGGCCAATGGCTGGCCCAGGCTCAGCACCAGGTTGGCGAAGTCTTCGACCTGGGCCGGCAGGCGGCGCTGCCAGACCGCGAGGTTGACCCCATCCTGGAGAATCTCCGTCATCACCTGGGGTGACTCACCGAAGACCTGGCGGATATCCACAGTCATGCCGCAGCGTCCTCATGCCACTCACCAAACGGGTCCGGCAGGCGCAGCCAGCCCATCGGCCCCAACTCCATTTCCTGGTCATCGAGCAGGCAGGCTTCCAGCTCTGTGGATAACCGAACAAAGTCGATGTTCTGCCCGATGAACACCAGTTCCTGCCGGCAGTCGCCCGCTTGCGCGGACCACTGCTTGAGGATCGCCGCAGTGTTCTCTTCATCCTGCGGCCATTGCTCGCGCGGCACGAAACGCCACCAACGACCAGCCAGGCCATGGCGCATCATGCCCCCGGCCTGCGACCAGCTACCGGCCTCCTGGAACTTGCTGGCCAACCAGAAGAACCCTTTGGAGCGCAGCAAGCGGCCGTTGCTCCAGGGCTTGTGGATAAAGTCGAAGAAACGCTGCGGATGGAATGGCCGGCGCGCCTGCCAGGTGGTGGCGGCAATACCATACTCCTCGGTTTCCGGCACATGCTCGCCACGCAGCTCCTGTAGCCAGCCCGGCGCCTGCGCGGCTTGGTCGAAATCGAACAGGCCGGTATCGAGGATGCGCGCCAGCGGCACCTGGCCCATCACCATTGGCACGATCTGCGCCCGTGCATTGAGGCTGCGCAGGATGGCGCTCAGCTCTTCGCGCTCATGCTGGCTGATCAGGTCGATCTTGCTCAGCAGCAACACGTCAGCGAATTCGACCTGCTCGATCAGCAAGTCACTGATCGAGCGTTCGTCACCTTCGCCCAAGGTCTCGCCCCGACTGGCCAAGCTGTCGGCTGCCTGATAATCGCGAAGGAAGTTCAGCCCATCGACAACAGTGACCATGGTGTCGAGGCGCGCCATGTCGGAGAGACTGCGGCCCTGCTCATCGCGAAAGGTGAACGTCTCGGCGACCGGCAGCGGCTCGGAAATACCCGTGGACTCGATCAGCAGGTAATCGAAGCGACCCTCGCCCGCCAACCGGGCCACCTCCTCCAGCAGGTCTTCACGCAGTGTGCAGCAGATGCAGCCGTTGCTCATCTCAACCAGCTTTTCCTCAGCGCGGTTGAGGCTGACATTGCGTTGCACCTCACTGGCATCGATGTTGATTTCACTCATGTCGTTGACGATCACGGCCACGCGCAAGTTGTCGCGGTTACGCAGGACATGGTTGAGCAACGTGCTCTTGCCGGCACCCAGGAAGCCGGACAGCACGGTGACAGGAAGACGGTTGGGCATGACGAACCTCATCGGGCAGGCGCATTCGAAACGATGCATTGCATAATGTTATATTATAACAATACAATTTCGCCAAGCCGTATCGCCGAACGGTTGTCTGGAGAGCGTCATGAAACTACCTGGCGTCATCGCCCTGCTGCTGCTCGTTCATCCAGAGCAGCTCTTTGCCATGCCCACTACCGACCTTGCACGGTGCACCCGCAGCGCAACCTTGCTGGCCTGCCAGGACAGCAAGGGCAACTACTACAGCGTGCGAACCGAAGGCAGCACCTTTTACCTGCGTGGGTATGAAGTTGCGAGCAAGCGGCTGTGGGCACAAACCAACAGCCGCCATGGCGCATTGACGTTTTTCACCGGCCTGGCCAGCGACGGCGAGGCTTGGGTGGGTTACAGCCGGCGTATTGGATGGACCACGCAGAATCGTGTTTCCAGCTCCAGCGGCCAACGCTTCAACCTGCATTGCAGCCTCATCGGCGGTTGCCGGTGACTATCAACCGTCCAGGATTTCTTCCATGACCAGCCTCTCCCTTCCCGATGTCGCCGCCCAGAGCAACCAACAGGCACTGCCGCTGGACTGGGTGGGCATGAGTGGCATCGCCGTCGCGCTGCAACTCGACGGGCGCACCGTAACCGCTTTCGCCGATGCCGGAGTGAGCCTCGACGATGGTGCCTCACGCGGCATCCACATGTCCCGACTGTACCTGGCATTGGAAGCGCTGGAGCAGCAAGCCCTCTCAACTCCACTACTACGCCAGATACTGCGGGCCTTTCTGCTAAGCCACACCGGCCTGTCCAACAACGCTTATCTACGGCTGACGTTTGATCATTTGCTCAAGCGGCCGGCATTGATCAGCCCGTTGGCTGGCTGGAAGCGCTACCCGGTGACCGTGGATGCCAAGCTGGAATATGAAATGTTCCACGTGGAACTATCAGTGAATGTGCCCTACTCGTCGACGTGCCCATGCTCGGCAGCACTTGCAAGACAGCTGATCCAGGAGCAGTTCGACAGGGACTTTGCCCATCGGCCATTGGATAGGCGCGGCATTCGCCAATGGCTGGGCAGCAGTGACGGGATCGTCGCGACGCCCCATAGCCAACGGAGCCTAGCCAGGCTTCAGGTACGCCTTGCAGGGGAAGCGCTGAACCTGACAGGGCTGATCGACGCGGCGGAAGCTGCGCTGGGCACTGCAGTGCAGACCGCCGTGAAGCGCGCAGACGAACAGGCATTTGCCCTGGCCAATGGTCAGAACCTGATGTTCTGCGAAGATGCTGCCCGGCGCCTGCACCTGGCATTGGCGCAGATAGAGGAGGTGGCGGGGTTCAGCGTGCGCGTGGAACACGCAGAGAGCCTGCATGCCCACGACGCGGTCGCGGTTACTCAACATCGGTGGTGAGCGCTACTTCAACTGCGTGGCTTCACTGTTCCACAATCGTTACCCAGCCAGACCGCCCGGGTGTCCATGCTGCCCTGTTGCTGAACGCCGGACGCATTGAATGTGCCGTTGACCTTGGTAACAAACTCACGGTCGCTGAGGAAGGTGGCTTGGCCGTTGCCCTGGGCTTTCGGGCAGCTGAACTGGAACTTCCAGACATTGCCATTGCGCTCGGTGATCTTCTGCGTACAGCCCGATTGCGGGTCCTGCAGCGGAATGTCGTTGGTCTTGACCTGCTCGGGTGTCAGGCACGAACGCACACCCTTGCCGCCCACGGTGATGCCCTGCTTGGCCAGGGCACCTTCCATCATCGCCCGTTGCTCGGGCGGCAGGTTCTTCAACTGGCCGAGCATGAACTCCATGTCTGGCAACGGCTTGCCATCGACCTGCATGTTGCTGGTGGTCAACTCCCACAAGCCGGGTTGCAACATCTGCGCGTGAACCAGCGGGCTGCCCAACCCCAGTACCAGGGCGAGCAGTGGCAGACGAATCTTCATGGATGAAAGCTCCTCGAAATACCGGCTCTGGCCGGACTGAGCCTTTAGACGCCGAATTCGCCTGCGGGTTGCAGTGGCCCCCTCGAACGTGGTCTGTTAGCAGCAGTGCTCTCGGCAAGCAGGATGCGTATGGATTACCACAGCCCCTACTTTTTCGGTTACGTGCTCGGTCTGATTCACCTGCTCGGCCTGGCCGCCGCGCTCCATGCGGTGTTCACCGTACGCACCGCCCAAGGTGCGATTGCCTGGGCCATGTCGCTGCTGTTCATCCCCTACCTCACCCTCATCCCCTATCTGGTATTCGGCGCCCGCTCCTTCTATGCGTATATCCAGGCGCGGCGACAGGCCAACCAGGAAATGCATGTGGCCATGGCCAACCTGAACTGGCGCCCATGGGTGGAGGAAGCACTGACCGCCCGGGAGTCGGGCGGCTATGCCGCCCTGCGCGCCATGCCCAGGCTCGGGCGCATGCCATGCCTGGCCAACAACGAAGTGAAACTGCTGATTGATGGCGCGGCCACGTTCGAGGCGATCTTTTCCGCCATCCGCATGGCGCGGGACACCGTGCTGGTGCAGTTCTTCATCATCCACGACGATGCCCTGGGCAAGGAGCTGCAGCAGCTATTGCTGCGCAAGGCCGCCGAAGGTGTACGGGTGTTCGTGCTCTACGACCGCGTCGGCAGCCACGCGCTGCCGGGCAGCTATAGCCAGGTGCTGCGTGACGGTGGCGTGCAGATCGAAGCGTTCGCCACACGGCGCGGCTGGTTCAACCGTTTCCAGGTCAACTTTCGCAACCATCGCAAGATCGTGGTGGTCGATGGCCTGCAAGGTTTTCTCGGCGGCCACAACGTGGGCGACGAATACCTCGGAGCGCACCCCAAACTTTCGCCCTGGCGCGATACCCACGTGCAGATCAGCGGCCCGGTTCTGGCCTGCCTGCAGGAGTCCTTCGCCGAGGACTGGTACTGGGCCACGCGCCAGCTACCGCCGCTAATCCTGCCTGATGCCTACCCCGAGGATGGCGTGCTGTGCCAGGCACTGGCCAGCGGCCCGGCCGACCCCCAGGAAACCTGTGCGCTGTTCTTTCTCGAAGCGATTCATTCGGCGAGCAACCGGGTGTGGATCACCAGCCCCTACTTCATTCCCGACGAAGCCATCTTCGCCGCCCTGCGCCTGGCGGTACTGAGGGGCGTCGACGTACGTATCCTGATTCCCTCACGTCCCGATCACCGGATCGTCTACGCCGCCTCCAGCCTGTTCGCCTTCGAAGCGGTTCGCGCCGGGGTGCGCATGTTCCGCTATCAACCGGGCTTCCTGCACCAGAAGGTGGTACTGGTGGACGATGAGGTCAGTGCCATCGGTAGCGCCAACCTCGACAACCGATCGTTCCGGCTGAATTTCGAGATCACCTTGCTCACGGTGGATCGCGCCTTTGCCGATCAGGTCGAGCACATGCTGGCGAATGATTTCGAGCAGGCCAGGGAGATCACCGCTGAAGACAGCCGCGACACCCATCGTCTGCAGCAGTTGGGGATGCGCATCGCACGCCTGATTTCACCGATCCTGTAGCGCGCAGCGGCGTGCAGGACAAGCACGCCGCTGCACAGGTCAGCGATACAGGTCCTCACGGGTCCATGGCAGATCGTGGTGACCGTCGGCGTACGGCTTCACTGCGAGAATCTGATGGAGGTTGATCCAGCCCTTGGTGAAGGCATAGGCACAACCGGCCAGGTACAGGCGCCAGATTCGCAAGGTCTTCTCCGGCACCAGCGCGGCGGCGCGATGCAACTGGTTCTCGAGGTTCTCGCTCCAGTGGTTCAGGGTTTTGGCGTAGTGCAGGCGCAGGCTCTCGATGTCGACCACCTCCAGACCCGCTTCGCAAATCCGTGCAGTGATCATCGAGATATGCGGCAGCTCGCCATGGGGGAACACATAACGGTCAATAAAGTCGCCCGCGCCACGGCCGACGGGGCGGCCATCGACATGCTTGGCAGTGATGCCATGGTTCATCACCAGGCCACCTTCGCGCACCGCACCGAACAGCCGTTTGCAGTACAGCTCGAGATTGGCGTGGCCGACATGCTCGAACATGCCGACGCTGACCACCTTGTCGAAGCGGCCATCCTGGGGGAGGTCGCGGTAGTCGAGGATCCGCAGGTCGACCTTGTCAGCCAGGCCCTCCTCCTTCACCCGCTGGCGGCCCAGCTTCAGCTGCTCCTTGCTCAGGGTGATGCCGAACACCTTGGCGCCGTACTCGCGAGCAGCGAATCGCGCCAGCCCGCCCCAGCCACAACCGACATCCAGCAGGTAATCGCCAGCCAGCAGCCGCAGCTTGCGGCACAAGTGGTCGAACTTGTCCTGCTGAGCCGGGGCCAGGGCATTGTCCGGCTCCTTGAAATAGGCACAGGAATAGACCATGTCCGGATCGAGCCACAATTGGTAGAACTCGTTGGACAGGTCGTAGTGATAGGAAATCGCTTCGGCATCGGTGGCCTTGTCATGAGCAGTGCGTGCCGGCACGGCCTCATCTTCATCCTGAAGCAAGGCATCGCTGAGTTCGTCGCAAACCCGGATGACTTCGCCTATATCGCCTTCCAGCTCCAGCTTGCCCTCGACGAAGGCCGATCCCAGCTCATTGAGGTTGGGATGGGTGAGCTGGGTAATGAGCTGGGGTTCCTTGACCACGATGGTGACTTGCGGGCTCGGCCCCAGATCGAACTGGTTGCCGTCCCACAGCTTGACGCGCAAAGGTAAGTGCAAGCTCTGCAACGCAGGTGGAAGTTGCGCAAGCATTCATGACCCTCCCTTTCGTTGATACGGGACGCCACGCCTTAATGTGTCGGACGCCACCGCATCAGGGTAGTTCATTCGTACGAAGTTTCCGGTAATCACGACCATAGTCTAGAACTATCTGGCGCAGCCTATTCAGCAGATTGTATACAATAATGCCCGCTCAGATTAACCTTGTGCCCTCTTCGCTTCCTCACACTCTCGGAGTAACGAAACCCATGAAATCCTATGACGTGGTGATCATCGGCGGCGGCCCCGGCGGCTACAACGCAGCGATCCGCGCGGGCCAGCTGGGCCTGAGCGTGGCCTGTGTCGAGGGTCGCTCGACCTTGGGCGGCACCTGCCTGAACGTCGGTTGCATGCCTTCCAAGGCATTGCTGCACGCTTCCGAGTTGTATGAGGCAGCCAGTGGCGATGAGTTCGCCCATCTGGGGATCGAGGTCAAGCCGACCCTCAACCTGGGCCAGATGATGAAGCAGAAAGATGAAAGCGTGACGGGCCTGACCAAGGGCATCGAATACCTGTTCCGCAAGAACAAGGTTGACTGGATCAAGGGCTGGGGCCGCCTGGACGGGGTTGGCAAGGTGATCGTCAAGGCCGAGGACGGTAGCGAAACCACCCTGCAGGCCAAGGACATCGTCATTGCCACCGGCTCGGAACCCACGCCGCTGCCTGGCGTGACCATCGACAACCAGCGCATCATCGACTCCACCGGCGCCCTGTCGCTGCCCCAGGTGCCCAAGCACCTGATCGTCATCGGCGCCGGGGTGATCGGCCTGGAGCTGGGTTCGGTATGGCGTCGCCTGGGTGCCGAAGTGACGGTGATCGAGTACCTGGACCGCATCTGCCCTGGCACCGACGAAGAAACCGCCAAGACCCTGCAGAAAGCCCTGGCCAAGCAAGGCATGGCCTTCAAGCTGGGCAGCAAGGTGACCCAGGCCACGGCCGCGGCCGACGGCGTCACACTGACCCTGGAACCCGCCGCCGGTGGTACCGCCGAAACCCTGCAGGCCGACTACGTGCTGGTAGCTATCGGCCGCCGTCCTTATACCCAGGGCCTGAACCTGGAAAGCGCCGGGCTGGAAACCGACAAGCGCGGCATGCTCGCCAACGACCATCACCGCAGCGCGGTGCCTGGCATCTGGGTGATCGGCGACGTCACCTCCGGACCGATGCTGGCACACAAGGCCGAGGACGAAGCGGTGTCGTGCATCGAGCGCATCGCTGGCAAGGCCCATGAAGTCAACTACAACCTCATCCCGGGCGTCATCTACACCCGCCCGGAACTGGCCAGCGTCGGCAAGACCGAAGAGCAGCTCAAAGCCGAAGGGCGGGCCTACAAGGTCGGCAAGTTCCCCTTCACCGCCAACAGCCGCGCCAAGATCAACCATGAGACCGAGGGCTTCGCCAAAGTCATCGCCGATGCCGAGACCGATGAGGTGCTGGGCGTGCACCTGGTCGGCCCAAGCGTGAGCGAGATGATCGGCGAGTTCTGCGTGGCTATGGAGTTCTCGGCCTCGGCCGAGGACATCGCCCTCACCTGCCACCCGCACCCGACCCGCTCCGAGGCCCTGCGCCAGGCGGCGATGAATGTGGAAGGGATGGCGATGCAGATCTGACTTCTGGGGGCCGCTTTGCGGCCCCTGCACCCGTCAACCGTGCGCCAACTGTTTATCCACACCTGCGCGGAACCGCGAAGCCAGGAACGGTGTGATGTCCAACGGCAGCGGCTCATTGTGGACAACCTTGTCCAGCAACACGCCAGTAATCGCCGACGTCAGAATCCCGGTACGGAAATGTCCACAGGCGTTGAAATACCCTTGGACATTATCCACAGGCCCGAGAATCGGCAGCTCGTCCGGTGACCCAGGCCGCAAGCCAGCCCAGGTGCGCTTGAGGTTCACCTGCGCCAGCTGTGGCACACAGCGGATCGCCCCCTGCACCAACCCGTTGATCTCCGGGAAGGTATTGGTGACATCGAAGCCCTTCTCCTCGGTGGTACTGCCGATCAGGATCTCGCCGTTGTCCTTCTGCGCCATGTAGCAATCGCTGGTGGTGATGCAGCCATCGAGCAGCTTGGGTAGACGCTCGGTCAGCACGATCTGGCCTTTCACCGGTTTGACCGGAATACTCTCCCCAGTCGCCCACTCGCTCAATTCCGCCGCCCAGGCGCCAGCGGCATTGATCAATGTACCGCAATGGAACTCACCAGCCTCGGCGGTGCGCACGCCCTTGATCCGGGTGCCTTCATGCAGCACGCCGGTGATGTTCACGTTCGGGTACAGGTCGACGCCGTTCTGCCGCGCCGCCTCCATGAACGCATCACCCAGGCGGAACGGGCTGACCTGGTGATCGCAGAGAAACTCCAGCGCGCCATTGGCCTTGAGCGTTACCGCCGGCTCCGAAGCGCGCAGCGCGTCGCGGTCGAGCCAGCGAACCTGGTCGGCCAGGTGCGGGATCTGCTTGACGATATGTTCGGCGTACAGCTGGTCTTCTTCATCCTGGATGATGTACTTGAGCCCGGTCCGCTCGAACTTGAAGTCCATGCCGTGGCGTCCGATCAGCTCCTGGTGCAGCTGTGGATAAATCGCATTGGACTGCAAGGCGAAGTCGAAGAAGCATTCCGGCAGGATGTGCGGCGTGCTCGAATCGACCACCACCGCCGCGCCGTTGGCCTCGCGCTTGCTGCGCGAGGACATCATGCGAAAGAAGATCACCCCGCAACCCAGCCCCACTGATTCGCCGATGGCCCACAGGCCGCCGGCCGAAGCGCGGGTAGCGTTGCCCGGGCGCTTGCAGTCGATCAAGGCGATCTTCAGGTTCTTGCGCTTGGACAGCTGGTAGGCGCAGGACGCGCCGATCACCCCGCCACCGGCGATGATGATGTCGTAGTGCTTGTTCATGCTCAGGCCTCCGTGCCGAGTTGTTCGAATGCGGAAAACGGGATCGGGTCCACCGGGAAGCGCGGGCGCAACCAACCCACGTCCTTGCGTCCGGTGGCGCTGCGCAGGCGGTCGCTGCAGTAACCGACGCACATGCGCCCCTGGCAGTCGCCCATGCTCACTCGTGTGCGCATCTTCAGGCTGGCCATGTCTTGCACGCCCTGCTCCAGGGCCAGATCGATCTGCTCGCGAGTCACGTGTTCGCAACGGCAGATCACCGTATCGGCCTGGGGCAGTTCGACTTGCGCTGCGCCGCGGGCGGTGTAGCGCTCCACCCCGGAACGGAAGCGCTTGATCGCCGCCAGCTTGCCCAGGTAGCGCTCACGGCACTCGATCGCCTGCTCGGCGTCGAGCTTGCCCATCTGCTGGAGCATCGAAACCGCGGCGATGCGCCCGGTCAACATGGCCGCCTCGCCGCCGCGGATCCCGGCCATGTCGCCCGCCAGGTGAATGTTCGGCTGGCTGCTTTGCTGCCACACGTTGCATTCGGCGCGCAGGTAGCCGTCCTCGCTGAAGCCATGGGCCAGGCCCAGTTGCTGGCTGAGCTGGGTACGTGGGATGAAGCCATAGCCCACAGCCAAGGTCCGTACCGACTCGCGCTGGACACGGGTCATGTCCGGCTGCCAGTCCTGGGTATAGGGTGCGACCTCGACTTCCTGCAGCTCGCCCTCCCCCGTGGCGCCCACCACGCCCCAGCCATAGTGCATGGGGATGCCGTTGAGCTTCATGTAGGCGAGCATGCTCAAGCCGTCGAGGAACAACTGCGGCTTGTTCATCAACGCCAGGCTTTCCTTGGCGATGCGGTTGAACGAGCAGGCCTCGTACACGCCCGCCACCTTGGCACCGGCAGCGTGCAGCTGGCAGGCGACCAGCGGCAGCAAGGGCCCGGTACCGGCAATCAGGGTGCTGCCCAGCGGCTTGACCACACCGCTCTTGATCTGCAATTGCAAGCCACCGAGCAGGATCACGCCCGGCAAGGTCCAGCCGGGGAACGGCACGTTGCGCTCATGGCAACCGGCGGCCAGCAGCAGGTGGGAATAGTCGATCTCGTGCAGGCGCTCATCGCTATCGAGCACCATCAGCCGCTGGTCGTCCCCGCCCACCACGCGATGGTTCAGGCGCAGGTCGATGCGCTCGGCGCAGGCGGCAAAATCTTCGTGCAGGCGGGTCAGGGCCTTGGTGTAGCGCGGGCCCAGGTAGCCCAGGTCGACGCCAGCGCGCAACGGGCCACGATAGACCACGCCACCGGGGCGCGAGGCCTCATCGAACAGCAGGCAATCCACGCCATGTTCGGCCAGCTCGATGGCCGCACCCATGCCGGCCGAGCCGCCACCGACGATCACAGGACGAAGGCTCATGGGCGAACCTCCTCTTGCACTCGGTTGACTTCAGTCTCGATGCTCATCCCCGGCTTGACCACAGTCTGACAAGCCCGACGCTTGGGTCGGCCGTCGATCTGCACCAGACAGCAGTGGCAGACCCCCATGCCGCAATAGGCACCGCTGAGCTGGCCATGATCGTTGCGCGCAACCTGGCGCAGCCCGACGGCATTCAAGACGCTCAGTACGGTTTCACCGGGTGCGGCAACCACCGGGGTACCGTTTAGATGAATCGTCAGGTCGGCGCCCGACAGTGGCTGAATATCGAGTTTCCTTTCCAGCATCAGCGTTTACCTCGTCGTCCTTGTTTAGGCAGGATCGTGAAGGTAAGGCAGATTCCGTCCGGAAAAGATGACCTATGCCATGACAACCACACAGCCAGGCACACACTCGATGAAAGGCGAATCAAGCAAGTGGCCGATACGTTCCAGATTGGAACGTATCGGCCCTGCCGGGTCACTCGGCGGTCATTACCGCGCTGATCTTACCGCTTCTATACGCATCGAAGATCTGGGCAAGGCTGGATCTGGCTTCGCCTTTGGCGGTGAAGATTCCGCCACAACCACGGTTCGCCTCTGCGTAGCTGGGATCGTCCATCAGTACCAGGTGCGCCTTCTTGAGGTTCCAGAAGGGCACGCCGGCAAAAAGGTGGTGCGTAAGGTGATAGTTGTCGCCATGCATGCCAATGAACAAGCGCTCGATGAGGCTGGGGAAGCGATTGCGGGTCAACTTCACTTCATCCTTGTATACCCCGAACATACCGAAGTGCTCGGATATCTCGGAAAGCCAGCCGATCACCTGAAACGCGGTGAAGTACGGCACAAGCCAGAACAGCAGGTAACCCCAGGGCCCCACCGAGTACCAGAACAGGGCCAGGATCACCAGGTGCACGGCCAGCAGTTTGAGGCCCTGCATGGGCTTGGCCACAACATCACCAGCGCGGTTTTTCACCAGGTAGACGAAATAATGCGAGGTGTTGGTCAGCGTGATGCTCTTGAGCAGGTGACGCAGGAGAAAGTCGAGCCGATCACTCGCGGCATACAGACCAGAATCGATGTAGTACCTGTGATCGGGATCGGCGTCCTGGTCCCCCAGGTGATGATGATGCAGTTGCACGTGGGAGCGGCGATACGCTTCGTAGTTCTGGAAGATCGGGTAGGCAAGCAAGTATTCGCCGATCAGCCGGCAGAGCACTTTGTGGCTCATCAAGGTCATGTGCGCCGCTTCGTGCAACAACGAAGCGAGCGCGCGCTGACGTGAGCCGATCATCAGTACGGTCAGCGGATAGAAATACGGGCTTTGCAGGCTCAGGTACACCGCGAGCGCGATGACGGCCACATCCAGAGAAAGGCCAAGCGCCCAGTGCCAGTTGTCCTTTTCGTATAAAGGACGCAAGCGCTCCTTGATTTCAGCGGACGGTTTGAATCGGTTCACATCGTTCATCGAAAGTCCCTGTTCGTTAAGTCGAGGCGATGGAAGGCCCTTGCTCCTGGCGCCAGCCGATGCCGAGGCGCAGATAGGGCCCAGTTGCAGGTGACAGCCATCGAGGGCGGTGTCACTCACGCCACAGTCGTTACTGGTGAATGTTTCGCAGCAAGTGCATGAACTGTTCGGCCTGTGAAACGGTGCTGGCGGATCCCAGCGAAACACGCACAAAACGCGGGCCCCCACGGTCACTCATGAAGTACGGCGTGTGAGCGGCATAACCTGCCCAACAGTTGATGCCATTGAAGCGAAGCCTGCTGACCACCTCAGGTGCCGGAACCCCTGCATGGAAAAACGACACGATCCCTCGCTGACGCGCCCCAGGAGCGATCAGGCGCAGCTGCGCATTGCCCTCGAGCGCCTGCACCAGGAACCGGTAAGCCGCGCAATCATCGACATAGCCCCCCGCCAGCCGCTCCTGCACAGCGATGTTCAACCCGATAAACGCGGCGCTGTTGCGTTCCGCATATTCGAAGCAGCGGGCATCGCGCTGATCCAGGCTTACGCCATTGGCAACGCTGAAGGTCGCCCGGTGCAGATCGGTGAACCTCGGCTTTGCAACGGCCCGAAACGCCTCGGACAAGTAAGCGAATCCGGTGCCTCTGGGGCCACAGAGAAACTTGCGCCCGGCAGCTGTCAGCACATCGCAGCCGATGGCCTGGACATCGATCGGCAACATCCCCAGCGACTGGCAGGCGTCGACGAAAAAGACGCAAGGGTGGCCCCGCAGCAGCCTCCCGACCGCCTCCACATCATTGACGATGCCGCAGCAAGACGGCACGTGGACGATCGAGACGAGCTTGACGTCATCGCGCAGATGCTCGGCCAGCCAGGCCAGATCGAGGTCGCCGTTTTCCAGCAAGGGGATGACATCGACCGCCACCCCATGGCGCTGGCGCAAGTGCTCGAGAGCGATGAGATTGCCCGCATACTCGTAGGGCGTTACCAGGACACGGTCACCGACGTGCCAATCCAGTGCGTCGAGCGCCGTCACCCAGGCCTTCGTCGCGCTGTCGAACAGCGCGATGTCGCCGGGCTGCGCCCCGATGAGGCGGGCGATGTTGTGGTAGAGCTCATTGTCCAACACTTGCGCGCAGGCCAGCTCGGCCTCGTAACCACCTTGATCCCGTTCGCGTTGCAGAAACCCCTGCATTGCCTCCAACGCGTGCGCCGACAATAGCCCCGCGCCGGCGGTATTAAAGTGAATCATGCGCACCCTCCTTGGCCTTGCAACCCATGTAGTAGAAACCCGTCGCCAGTACCACACACAGGCACAGCACATAGAACATGACCTGTGGCTGGTACAGCGAAAGCGCCAGCCCGCAGAGCACCGGCCCCAGCGCAGCCCCCAGGTTCGACAGGTTTTGCGCGCCGTAGTAGATGCCGCGCAGATGCGCAGGAGCGATGTAGTCGATGAACAGGTATTCGGTGGGGATGATGATGATTTCGCCAACCGTGAACACGATCATCGCGATAACCCAAACCGGCACTTTCTCGGCGACGCTGAAGCCGACCAATCCCACCAGGAAAAACAGCATTCCCAGGCACAGCATGCGAAACAGATTGCCCTGGTTTATCCGCGAGCCCACCAGGTACTGCAGGCCAATGACCACACAGGCATTTGTGGTCACCAGGTAATTGATGAGCTGATAGGTACGCTCAGGACTGCTGGTGACCAGCAGGTACTGGGACAGATAGGCGGAGAACTGGCCGAACACGATCACGCTGAGCAGGCCACCCAAGGTGAAGCACACCAGGCGATAGTCTTTGAAGAGATACCCCAACACCTTGAGGAACCCCTGCTCGGCAGGGACACTGGTACCAGGTGTGGATAACTTTTCGCCAAGCAACGCATACGCCAGCACGAATACCGCTCCTACCAACCCCGCGGCCGCAAACGGCACTCCGGGGCTTACCTTGGCCAACATAACCCCAAGGAACGGTCCGGCGGCGAAGCCGATGTTGGTGAGTGTGTACTTCACCGAAAAGACCGCGCCTCTTCGCTGTGCGACCACCAGTGTGCCGATGCAGGCTTTGACAGCGATATCGATGACTGCATAGGCGAGGTTCACCACCACGATCGCCAGGAAGAACACGCCGAGCATGGCGGTATGAAAGGCAGCGCCAAACGCCAGGGCGAACAGACTTCCGGCCACCAGGAGAATCCGATAACTGGAAAACCGGTCGACCAGGAAACCACCGTACAGGCTGAGAAGGGAGCTCGCCATCAACGCCCCCCCCAGCGCCAACCCGACATCAGCCACCCCCAGGCCGAAGCGCTCCGCGCAATAGACCACCAGATAAGGCAGGGTCATTGCCCGCGCCAGGGTGAGGATGAAGGTGGCCGACAGCAGCAGCATCACAGGCGGGGTGTACAGCCTGCCCTCGGCTAGCGTCAGCTCGGCAGCGCCCTGCTTCATGCCAGCATGCCCTGATAGATGGCCGGTTCGGCCTCTCGCAACAGCTGGATGCTGTCCTGAATCGAAGAACGGTCCTTGTCCAGGATGAATACATGCCCTGGAGAGTTCTCCAGCGAATTCGTCTCGCTGAGCACGCCCTCATGCTGGATCTTGATGCTGTGCAACCCAGGGATGTGCTTCCACACCGAAATATCTGGGCGCTGCCTGATGGTTCCGCTGGCACGGGCAATGAGGAAGACACAGCTGGAGTGGAAGTACAGTTTCTTCCTGGGTTGGGCCCGGTACTCCAGGAAGCCTTGTGGATTGATCAGCGACTCCACCCAGAGATTGAGCTGGTTGTGCCCCAGGGCCCGGGTATAGGCCGACAGGTCGATCCCCCCTGGCATCCGTGCGGCAGTCTCGAGCAAAACCGGCTCGTCGTTGACGATCATCAGTTCGCTGTGCCCGACCCCTTGCTGGATACCCAAGGCATCCAGCACCGAGAAGACATACTCGGACAACCGGCGGTAAACGTCCTGATTGTCGACCGGGCACATCAGTTGGTTGTAGTCATGCACAGGCGCGGCACCGATGCGGGTGCGGTACACGCGAATGATCTCACTGACGAAATGCTGGCCGTCCACGCTGACCGTGTTGACGCAGTATTCGATATCGACGTCCCTACCCTTGTCCGACTTCAGTTCGGAGAAGAAGTCGGAGTTGTCCAGATACTGCTGCACCAAAACCTGTTCGTTTTGCGCCAGGAAAATGTTGCGACTGGACTTGATGGTCGCGAAGGCGTGAGCCACCTCGGCAGAATCGGTACAGATGTGGATGTTGTCGGAACCCGCACTGTTGATGGGTTTCAATACAACGGGGAAGAGATCCTGCTGTTCGATCCATGCCTGGATCTCGGCCAACTCCGCCGAACGGAAATGCTTGATGGAACGCACCCCCGCCCCCTTGAGGGCTTCGTGCATTTCATACTTGTTTCTCCAGCGAATCGCGTGCGCGGGATCGTTGTGCCGCGCGACATTGAAATGCGCCGCCAGATGAGCCGCCAGCTCGACGCCGAACTCGCACCCTGCGAGGACGAACTGCACCTTGTACTGGCTCAGCGCTTCATCGAGCGTGGCGTCGGTCTGGTAATGCAGATCGGCGATGAAGTCCGTTGCCCGGAACCACGACTCGTAGAACGCGTTGACGTTGTCGGTCGAACGCACATGAATGCACTCGTAGCCGCGTGAAATGAATGCCGGGGCGATCAGGCTGCCGATGGAATAGGCATCCACCACCAGCACTACGTTCTTCTTGTAGATCATTTCACGGCCTCCTTGGCATGGGCGAGTTCACCTACCTGGGTCTTGATCAACTCTGCGGCCTTGATGATCTGTGCCCGATCGATATTGATGTGGGGAACCAGGCGGATTTCCTTGTCGTTGTAGGGGAGTGCCCCCACGCCACGATCCTTGAGCAGCTCGGCAAACCGCATCGGCGTGACCCCAAGGCGGGAAATGTCGAGGGTGACCATGTTGGTCCCTTTGTAACCCGAGCGCGCTTCTTCAACTTCGGCGAACTGGGCATGCAACAGCGCCGCGTGCTCGTGGTCCTCGGCCAGGCGCTCGATGTTGTTGCGCATGGCATAAAGGCCTGCCGCAGCCATCATTCCACTCTGGTGTTGGTCGCCGCCGAACCACTTGCGGTACTTCTTGGCTTGCTGGATAAGCTCACGCGACCCCATCATGATCGATCCGACTGGAGCACCGAGGCCTTTGGAAAGGCACATGGACAGCAGGTCGGCATTGTCGGTGTACGACGTCACATCGATACCGGTGGCAATTGACGCATGCAGGATGCGCGCGCCATCCAGGTAGCGGTACGCGCCGATACGCTGGGCATAGGCAAACACCTGGTTCATCTGCTCGAGCGGAAAGATGCCGCCGCCTTTGCAACCCAGGGTGTTTTCCACCACCACGACACGAGGCGTCGCATAGTTCTGGCTCCAACGGCATTTGGAGGCATGGAGTCGCTCCAGGTCCGCTACATCGAACAAGCCATCGTCATGCTGGGTCAGGGAAAAGTTCACCCCGGAGAAGGCCGAAGTCGAAGCGGATTCATAGAAGTTGATGTGGTAGGACGCATCCAGGAAGATCTCGTCGCCCGGCCGCGTCATGGCCTTGATCGCCAATTGATTGCTCAACGTGCCACCGGTGGTAAACAGCGCGGCTTCCTTCTGGAAGTAGTCCGCACAATATCTTTCCAGCGCGCTGACACTGGGGTCTTCACCAAAGCAATCATCACCGACCTCGGCCTCGTAGATTGCCTTGCGCATACCCTCTGTGGGCTTTGTTACAGTATCGCTTCTGAGGTCAATGAACATGTCTACTCCCTGATATTGTCATGTAAAAGGCATGCCTTTTAGTTCACACGGAGCACCGTGTGAAACTTTCACATTTATTGTCAAAACATTGCCGCGCAAGCGCGAAGCAACGAAGGGGAACCAACGTTAGCTGAAACTTAGGCAGGTCAACGGATATATAAACCGCTGGGCAGTTTAGTAATCGGCGCCAAATACAACGCGGGAAGGGTCGCTAAAATCGGCCAGCGCCCCCAGGATCTCGATTGGCGACTCCGCCAGGCGGTGCAAGAAGTGCAGGTACCAACTACCGCCGTACACCGCATAGATACGGCAAGGCACTCCGGTCTCCCTGGCCCGGCGTAGCACTGCCGGTTGCACACCATGCAGCATCTCCAGTTCCAGGTTCGCGGCATGCCGTGGCTCAGCCAGAATCCGCGGAATCAGCGCCGGATCCTGAGTGGCGCAACTGACGGGCACGCCCGCGTCCAGCACCCTGCGCAGCAGGTGCAGGTAGCGTTCATCCAGCGCGTCGCCACGTGGCAGTGCCACTTCCAATGGTTCGTTGTAAACGCCCTTGACCAACCTGATCTTGCGCCCGTAACCAAGGACCTTCGGCAGGTCGTCGAGGGTGCGGTGCAAGTAGGCCTGCAGGGTCACGCCAACGTTTGCGTGGGCAGGCGCCAATTCGCCATACACCTCAAGGATGCTGTCCACCGCCGAGGCGTGTTCCATGCTGATCATGACCGGCAGATCATGTTCCGCCGCAGCGGCAATGATGGTGGAGGCATTCTTGTAGGCCATCTCCTGGGAGACCGCCAGGCCAACGGCACTGAGGTCGAAGCTCAGTTGGGGCTTGAGCCCCGCTTCGGCAAATGGCTGGATCGATGCAAGGTATTCATCGACGAAACGCTGTACCACCGCCGGGTCGGCATTCTCCTCGCCCACGTACTCGACGCTCAGCGCATAGCCCTTGCCGTTGAGCAGTTGCAATTTGGGCAGCAGGGCTTCCCGGTTCGCCGCAAGAAAATAGCGTTGCGCGGCAGGCTCGAACAACTTGAAGAACAAGGCGTCCTCACTGAACGCCTCCCTGCACGCTTTGTTCATGGCCAGTTTCTTCAGGGCGGCGGCAGCCAGGGTAGACGTTTCCTGGGAAACCATCAGTCTCTCTCCTTGAGCAGGGCAACGGCGTACGTCTCTTGTACGGCCACTCGACAATAGGCAACAACAGCTGAATCGATCAGCTGCAAAATCCTAAGCAGGCACTGTTTACATTGTCCAGCATCGACGCCGGGTGCAGTCGCCAGGTAGACCGTACAAACAGATGTTTACCGTTTTGCTACGGCGCACTGACCGACTATCAAATAACGACGTCACCCTGTGGCCAACTGAATGTGGATAAGCGCGAGCGTTCTGGAAAAGGCCATCACATCGCCATCTACTAAAAATAAATAAAAAACTCAACAGATCAGTTAGTTGAACAAAAACTTGCGTGCGGTAGCAGCGCTACTACTTCGTTCGGCAGGGGGCACCACAACGATAAATTTATCGAATGGAGGGTCGTTTTATAAGGGGTATTGATAACACCCAGTTGATGAGGGTGATGGATAACCATTCAAATGAGGGGTAGTTAACTGCTGGGTTTTGTCCAGAACGCCTTGTATTTTATCGCGAGTGGCGATAAGACATCAAAGCAAAAAAGACCACTTAGAAAAACTGAATCCAGTGTTATCAGGTTAATCGAGCTGTTTGGTCCAATTGTAAAGGCCATGACGCAGCGCTTTTTGCTTCAGGTCACAAGGATTCTATTCAATAAAAAGCCCCTGCACATTAACGTCGCAGGGGCTGAGCAGCGTTGAACAGAGCATTTAACCTGTCGCACAAGGGTTCAGCGTTTCGCGCTATGCAGTCTCTCCCAGGGTAAACGGGGCGTCAGAACGCCCAATCCAGGGTCAGGCCGACCCCGTGGCTCTTGTCGCGACTACCCAGCAGTCCGTTGTAGTCCAGGTTGACCCGGGCCTCGCGGCTCAGGGCAATCCCCACCCGTGCACCGACCACCGCCGCCTCACGGTCCAGTGACAGCGCCTGAACCTTGTAGGTATCGCCCTGGCCCGCGAACGCCAGGTGCTGGTCGGCCCCGGTGGAGCTCAGGTTGTGCTGCCAGCCCAGAGTGGCAGCAAGCTCAACCGCCTGGCCGCTGGACAACTGCAATTGCTTGCCGGCCCGCATGCCCAAGGTCGAGAGCCAGGCATCGCGGTTATCCTGCCCACCCTTCAGCGCGGCAGCGCCGCCATGCTCCCTGAAGCTGTCGCTGGCGATATGCACGTAGGCCAGATTGGCGAACGGCTCCAGCGCCACGCTCGGCAGTTCGACCTTCCAGGCCGCCTCGCCGAACACCTGGGTGCTCTGGGCATCACGCTTGCTCTTCTGGCGATCGCTGACCTCGTTGTACTGCAGTTCGCGCTTGGTCTCGATACGGTGCCAGCTGTGGCTGGCGCCCACGCTCAGGTGCAGTTGCTCCAGTTCCTTGCCGGCATAGGCACCCAGGTGATAGCTGTCAACGCTGGCCGAGGAATGACGGCCATCACCCATGCTCAGCGAGCTGTCGCTGTAGCCGGTGAAGACGCCGACACGGGTGTCCTCGCTCATCTGCCCGTCGATCCCCAGCAGCATGCCGCCAATCGAACTGCTATAGCGCGCATGTCCGGAATCACCGTCGGCCTTGCCCCAGGCGCCCAGGGCCTTGACCCACAGGCCGTTGTCCTGGCCTTCCACACCCTGTAGCCGGGTACGCTCGCCCACGGCGTCGCGCAACTGGCGGCTGTCGTTGAGCAACAGGTTACCCACCGCCGGGTGGATTTCCCCGGACAGTTGATCGAAAGCCTGCTGGGCACTGCCGGCATCGCCCGACAACAGCAGGCTCTCGTAGACCGGGTTGCCCGCGCCGAGCCGATCGGCCGCCGCGGCCACCGAACGCTGGTTGGCGGTCAGGCCGACACTGGCGAACGACGTGGCATTACGCTCTACCGCCAGCCGCACCCCAGTGCCGGTATACGCCAAGCCCCCACCGAGGAACAACGCGTTGGACTGCACCTGGGCGAAACTGCCTTGCACGCCGCCTGCGGCATCGAGGATGTCGAACTGCCGCCCCACCAGGCTGGTGGCCTGCTGGGACTGCAGCGAAACGCCTGGGTTCTGCAGGTCCAGGGCCAGGTTCGCGCCACCCACAGCTATCTGGCCATCGCTGGCCAGGCGGTCGCTGCCGGTGCTGTCCACCTCCACCGCATAGGTCGAGCCCGGCTGGAAGGTCACGTCGGAAGCCACGCGCAAGGTGCCGATGGAGTTACCGGGCGCCACCACGCCGCCGCGGTTGACCACCAGCGCACCGATCCTGCCATTGCCGCCCAGCACGCCGCCGTCGTTGACCGTCACGGTCGACTGCAGCGAACCATTGACCGCCAGCCGTCCCTGGTTGACCAGCGTCGGCCCGGCGTAGGTGTTGTTACCGCTGAGCACCAGGGTGCCGATGCCCTGCTTGGTCAGGCCGCCATGCCCGGAGATGTCGTTGCTCCACAGGTCCAGCACGCAACTCAGGTCGGTGCAGCGCCTTTCAGTAGGCCTGCCGGCATCCACCAGGGCGCCGACACCCGGCAAGTCAGCGACGAACTGGGTTGGGCCGTAGCCGCCAGCGATACGCAACTCCTCGGGAATGTCCTGCTCGGTAACCAGCATGCCGGGGCCGCGGATCCCCTTGTCCAGGTTGATCATGCCCCAGCCATACAAGGAATCGATACCGGGCGCGCCCATGTCGGTTGCGGTGGTGCGCAGCACGCTGGCGATCTGCGCGCCGCTCATATAGGGGAAACGCTCCATCAGTACCGCCGCTGCGCCAGCGGCATGAGGCGCGGCCATGGAGGTACCGTTCTTGTTGGCGTAACCCTGGGTCAGGTCGTCCAGGCTGGTACCGCCAATCACCGCGCTGTAGATCCGGGTGCCGGGGGCCGATACGCAGAAGCTTGCGGTATAGCCGCAGCGCGAAGAGAACGTGCTGATCACGTATGGGTTGGCGCTGCTGGTGTCGGGGTTCTGCTGCAACGCCGCCACGGTCATCCAGTTGGGGGCGATCTCCGGTACGAAATAGCCCAGCCCGGCAATCGCATCGGGGTTGTTCAGGTTGTAGTCGTTGCCGGCGGCAAAGATCGTCAGGACCCCGCTACGGGCGGCGGCGATGGCGCCATCATAGGCGCCGCCAGGCAAGGTGCCCAGAAGCGGCTGGATCTGCGCGAACTGCGCCCGGGCATCATCCACCGTGAAATGCGGGAAGTCCGGATTACGCCCGCCCTTGGCGAAGCGATCGGTGATGCCGATGCCCCAGCTGTTGTTGATGATCCGCGCGCCGCTGGCCACCAGGCTGTCCCAGCCGGCCTTGTACACCGCGCCATCGTTGCCCAGGACAATGCCATCCTCGGGGCCGGGGTCGCCGTTGTCGGCGCTGATGATCTGCGCATTGAAGGCCACGCCATGCATCTCCACGCCATCACGGTTGCCGGCGGCGATCCCGCCGACGTGGGTGCCATGGGAGCCGAGCTTGCCATCCGAACCTACCGACGGGCTGCCGTCGTAGCGGAAGGCATCACCGGCCTTTACCGGGATGTAGGGGTCGGTGTACTGGCGGATGCCGCTGGTGACCAGGGTCACGATCTTGTCCTTGCCGGCGAACTCGGGGTGCGGGGCATACACCGGCTGGTCGAAGATTCCCAGCTTCACCCCCTTGCCGCTGTAGCCGGCGGCATAGGCGCTGTCGGCATGGATCGCCCCCAGCCCCCAGTCGGCCTTGAATTCGCTGCTGCGCCAGCTGCTGGCGTCGCCCAGCCGGCCACTCTCCACATAGGGCGCGGCCTGGGCCGTGCCCATCAATGCCGCCCAGCCCACCAATACCCGCCCCAGTGGTGCCAGGGCCCAGCCCTGCCCAAGTGCGCTGTCATCCTGTCTGACTCGCTTCACTACGACCTTCCTTAGTTGTATGGATTGAATACCGCGTTGGTCGAACTCCGTATTGCAACAACTGGCGCCACGACGCCTCAGAAACGCCATTGCAGGTTGAGCCCCGCGCCATGCTGTTGTTCACGACTGGCCAGGCGCCCCTGGTAGTCCAGGCTCAGGTCCAAGTCGCGGGTCAGTCCCACCCGTGCCTGGAGCCCGATCAGCGCGGCATCGCGCAAGGCCGGCGACGTCTCCACCCGGAACGGCAGGTCACTGCCGGCAAAGGCCAGGTGCTCGCGGTCCTGGGTTCCACTCAGCCGGTGCTGCCAGCCCAGGCTCGCCGCCAGCTGCAGGTCCTGCTGCGGGCCCACTTGCCATTGCTGGCGCCCACGCAGGCCCAAGGTGCTTAACCAGGCATCACGCTGCTCGTCGCCCGCCTGCAACGCTGCGGCATCGCCTTTCTCATGGAAGCCATCACGGTCCAGGTGCTGGTAGGTCAGGTTGGCGAACGGCTCCAGCTGCACCGCCGGCATCGCCAGGCGATAGGCCGCCTCGGCAAACAGCTGCTGGCTGCGGGCATCGATCCGCGCGCGCTGGCGGCCGGACACCTCGGCATAGGCCAGGTCGCGGCGAACCTCGGCACGGTGCCAGCTGTAGCTACCGCCCAGGCTCAAGCGCAGCTGGTCGACGTCGTGGCGGACATAGGCGCCCAAGTGGTAGCTGTCGACCGTGGCCCGGGAGTGGCTGCCGCCCATGCCCAGGGAGCTGTCGCTGTAGCCGGCGGCCAGCCCGGCGCGGGTCTGCTCGTCGAAGTCCCGGTCCAGGCCCAGCAGCATGCCGCCCAGGGAGCTGGTATAGGACTCGCTGCCCTGCACGCCCTCGATGCGCCCCCAACTGCCCAGGCCTTTGAGCCAGAGCTGGGTCGAGCCTGTCTCGCGCGCCGTCGTGCCAGGCGCATTGGCAGGCGGTGCGGCGCCTTGCACACGCTCGCCCAAGGCGTCACGCAACACCGAGCCCTGGCTGAGCAGCATCGAGTCCAGCGCCGGGTAGATCTCTCCGGCGAGCTGGCGCAGGCCGTCCCGGGCCTGGTCCGCCGAGGTCGAGAACAGCAGGCTTTCATACACCGGATGGCCCGGCCCCAGGCGCTCCACGGCGGCGCCGCTGGCGAGCTGGTTGGGCGTGGCAGCGACGCTGTCGAACGTCGCGGCGCTGCGCGTCACGTCCAACTGCACGCCGTTGGCGGAATAGTCGAGCACGGTCCCAAGGAACAGGTAGCCGGGCTGGACCTGGGCAAAGCGCCCATCGACGCCGCCTGCTGCCTGCAGGATGTCGAACTGGCGCCCTACCAGGCTGGTGACCGGGCCACCGGCCAGCAGGTTCGGCCGAGCCTGGGGCACCAGACTGAGATTGGCGCCACCGACGCTGGCCTGACCATCCACCACGAGTCGATCACTGGCCGTGGGCGACAGCTCCACCTGATAGGTCGAACCCGGCTGCAAGTCCAGGTTGCCGGCGACATTCAAGGTACCTATGGAGTTACCCGGGGCCACCACGCCCCCAGCGTTGGCAATCAGGGCAGCGACCCGGCCATTGCCGCCCACTGTACCGCCAGCATTGACCGTCACCGCTGACTGCAGGCTGCCGTTAACCGCCAGCAACCCGCCATCGACGCGGGTCGGGCCGCGGTAGCTGCTGTCACCCGTGAGCACCAACCAGCCGGCCCCGGACTTGACCAGGCTGCCTTGGTAAACCCGCTGCGCAGCCGCTGCGTCACGGGCCATGCCCAGGGCATAGTCACTGCGGTCCTGCTGGCTGGCGCCCGCTGCCAGGCCATGCTCCCATCCACGATCCTTGAGGGTCTGCTGCCAGGCCTGGCGTTCCGCGACATCCTCGGCCTGCCGCTGCACCAGCGCCTGGTCGGAGATGCCATTGCTCCAGCTATCGCCCTGCCCACGCTCCAGGTTGACATTGAACTCCCCCAACAACTGCCCTGGGCCGTGCAAGGCCCGGCCCAGGTCCGGGACGCCCCAGCCAACCCGCTCGCTGGGCGCCTGGGTCGGCGAGCCATCGAGCTGGCGCGAAGTGGTCAGCAGCACTTGCAGGGCCTGCTGGTTGTTCAGATAGGGATAACGCTCCATGACCACAGCCAAAGCCCCGGTAGCATGGGGCGCGGCCATCGAAGTACCGTTGTAGGTGGCATAGCCGCCACCGGGCACGGTACTGCTGATTGCCGCCCCCGGAGTCGCCAGGCACCAGTACTTCGCGATGCCGCACTGGTTGTATTTCTGCTGGTTGTTCTTGTCCAGGCCCGATACCGCCAGCCAGTGGCCTTCCAGTTCCGGCTGGAAGTACGGCAGCGCCGAGCGCACGCTGGCATTGGCATAGCCGCTGTTGCCGGCGCTGAACACATTGATCACACCCCGACGCGCCACATCGCCAGCGGCATCGAGCCAGGTGGCCTGCTGGAAATGCTGGGCGTAGGCCGCGCGCAGGTCGCCGAGGGTCTGGTAGCTGACATCCTTGGGCTGGCTGCCCCAGCTGTTGTTGATGGCCCGAGCCCCGGCATCCACCAGGGCGTCGTAGACCGCCTTGAAATACCGCGGATCGGGATCGGTGCCGAACAGGAACTTGTCATTCTTGTTGGTGTTGCCCACGTATACCTGGGCATTGAAGGCCACGCCGTGCATGCCCACGCCATCACGGGCCGCGCCCATGGTGCCGGTGACATGGGTACCATGGCTGTCGTTGGCGCCATTGAGCACCCCGGACACACTGAACGGGGTACCGTCCAGGTACTGGCCGGTGGCGGTGACCGCGTGGAAACGCCCGGGGCTGGCTTCGGGATGGGCGGGATCGAATCCCGAGTCCAGGGCGCCGATGCTGACCCCGGCACCGGTGAACCCGGCGGCATAGGCCTGGCTCGCCTGCATGCGCTCCAGGCCCCAGTCCTGCAGATATTCGACCGAGCGCCAGCTGGCGGGGTCGCCCAAGCGGCCAGTGTCCTGATAGGCCGCCGCAGCCGACAGCGGCAGGCCGGTGGCAAATGCCAGGCACAGCGTGCCCGTCAGCGTCTTGAGCTGATCACATCTCACATCCATGTCGATGACTTCTCTTGTTCTTGTTGTCGGATCGCCCATCCTGGGTCGACCAGTGTGTCGCTGCATCGCTAGGCCGCAAGGCACGGCTTCATCGAGCAGCAGAAGGATATGACGTTTCTCGATTACGCGATGCGCCAGCGCTGCATATCGAATATGCGTTTTTACCTGCTCGAACAGGTTGCGAGGGAGACTTTGAGAGGAAGGAAGACAGCATAAAGGGAGGGCGCCTGTGTGGCGCCCTCCCTTTGCAACAGCAGTAGCGTTACTCCACCGTCACTGACTTGGCCAGGTTGCGCGGCTGGTCTACGTCGGTGCCCTTGAGCACGGCGACGTAGTACGACAACAGTTGCAGCGGGATGGTGTAGAGGATCGGCGCCAGCGCATCGTTGATGTGCGGCACGTTGATCACGTGGGTGCCTTCGCCATTGCTCATGCCAGCATTCTCGTCGGCGAACACCACCAGCTCGCCACCACGGGCGCGGACTTCCTGCAGGTTCGACTTGAGCTTTTCCAGCAGCTCGTTGTTAGGAGCCACGGTCACCACGGGCATATCGTTGTCCACCAACGCCAGAGGACCATGCTTGAGCTCACCAGCCGGATAGGCTTCGGCGTGGATATAGGAGATTTCCTTGAGCTTGAGCGCACCTTCCATGGCCACCGGGTACTGGGCACCGCGGCCAAGGAACAGGGTGTGGTGCTTGTCGGCGAACAGCTCGGCGATCTTCTCGACCACGCCATCCATCGCCAGCGCTTCGCTCAGGCGCGCCGGCAGGCGGCGCAGCTCGTCCACCAACTCGGCTTCGACACCGGCCTCGAGGGTACCGCGCACCTGGCCGAGGGCCAGGGTCAGCAGCATCAGCGAGACCAGCTGGGTGGTGAAGGCCTTGGTCGAGGCAACGCCGATCTCCGGCCCGGCCAGGGTCAGCAGGGTCAGGTCGGATTCACGCACCAGCGAGCTGATGCCCTTGTTGCAGATGGCCAGGCTGCCGAGGAAACCCAGCTCCTTGGCATAGCGCAAGGCAGCCAAAGTGTCGGCGGTCTCGCCGGATTGCGAGATGGAGACAAACAGCGTGTCCGGCTGCACCACCACCTTGCGATAGCGGAACTCACTGGCAACTTCCACCTGGCAAGGGATGCCGGCCAGGCTTTCGAGCCAGTAACGGGCGACCATGCCGGCGTGGTAGCTGGTACCGCAGGCGACGATCTGCACATTGCGCACTTTGCCGAACAGCTCGGCGGCCTGTGGACCGAAGGCCTGCACCATCACATGGTCATTGCCCAGGCGACCTTCCAGCGTGCGCTGCACCACGCCGGGTTGCTCGTGAATCTCCTTGAGCATGAAATGGCGATAGTTGCCCTTCTCGGCGGCTTCCGCGCCTTCGTGGTACTGCACCGTCTCACGCTGGACCGGCTGACCGGCCAGATCCCAGATCTGCACCTGATTGCGGCGAATCTCGGCGATATCGCCCTCTTCCAGGTACATGAAGCGGTCGGTGACCTGGCGCAGGGCCAGTTGATCCGAGGCCAGGAAGTTTTCACCGAGGCCCAGGCCGATCACCAGGGGGCTGCCGCTGCGGGCAGCCACCAGACGGTCTGGCTGGCTGGCGCTGATCACAGCCAGGCCATAGGCGCCATGCAGACGCTTGACCGCTGCCTTGAGCGCCTCGGTGAGGTCGGGGATGGTCTTGAGCAGGTGGTGGATGAGGTGCACGATCACCTCGGTGTCGGTCTGCGAAACAAAGGCGTAGCCCAGGCCCTTGAGCTCTTCACGCAGTTCCTCGTGATTTTCGATGATGCCGTTGTGCACCACCGCCACTTCATGGCCAGAGAAGTGCGGGTGGGCATTGTGCTCGGTCGGCGCGCCATGTGTGGCCCAACGGGTATGGGCGATGCCCAGCTGGCCGGCCAGCGGGTCGGCGGCAACCGCGCCTTCCAGTTCGCTGACCTTGCCGATGCGGCGGCGACGCTCGAGCGCGCCTTGCTGGGTCAGGACGGCCAGGCCGGCGCTGTCGTAACCACGGTACTCAAGACGCTTGAGGCCTTCGATGAGGATGGCTGTGATATTGCGCTCAGCAACGGCACCGACGATTCCACACATAAGATGTTGCTCCTAGCTGATAGCGGCGCAGATAAGGGTGATGCCGCGGGCTTGAATCCGGTCGCGTGCCTCGGTGGGCAGGCGATCATCAGTAATCAGGGTGTTCACGCTGCCCCAGGGCAGCTCGAGGTTGGGGATCTTGCGACCGACCTTATCCGACTCGACCATGACGATGACCTCGCGGGCCACTTCGGCCATGACCCGGCTCAATCCCAGCAGTTCGTTGAAGGTGGTTGTGCCACGTTCCAGGTCGATGCCGTCGGCACCGATGAACAGCTGGTCGAAGTCGTATGAGCGTAGTACCTGCTCGGCCACCTGGCCCTGGAAGGACTCCGAGTGCGGGTCCCAGGTACCACCAGTCATCAGCAGCACAGGTTCATGCTCTTGTTCGCTGATAGCCCGGGCCACATTGAGCGAGTTGGTCATCACCACCAGGCCTGGCTGGCGCCCGAGCTGCGGGATCATCGCCGCCGTGGTACTGCCGCTGTCGATGATGATGCGCGCATGTTCACGGATGCGTTCCACCGCCGCACGAGCGATGGCCTGCTTGTAGAGGGACACCGGCTGAACCGTGTCGCCCAGCAGCTCCTGAGGCATCGTCACCGCGCCGCCATAGCGGCGCAGCAGCAGGCCGTTGGCCTCCAAGGCGTGCAGATCCTTGCGGATGGTCACTTCGGAGGTTTCGAAACGCTTGGCCAAAGCGTCGACACTGACCTCGCCCTGCTCGTTGAGCAAGGCCAGGATGTTGTGGCGACGTTGGGGAGTATTTCGTTTCGACATTTCGGTTAAGTTTCGATTCGAAAGATAAGTGTTGCAATCAAAACCTAAGTCAAACGATTCGTCAAGTCAGCAGGAACCGGAAAATAAAAAGGCCGACTTATTCACATAAGTCGGCCTGTGCAAAACGCGCTGTGGATAACTCAGCTCTTCTTGATTTTCTCCGGCCGCTTCCAGCCTTCGATATTGCGCTGGCGTGCACGTGCCACGCCCAACTGTCCGGCTTCAACCGTCTGGGTGATGGTCGAGCCCGCTGCGGTAGTGGCCCCGGCCTGGATTTCCACAGGGGCCACCAGCGAGTTGTTGGAGCCGATGAACACGTCCTCACCCATCACCGTGCGGAACTTGTTGGCACCGTCATAGTTGCAGGTGATGGTGCCAGCGCCGATGTTGGTGCGGGCGCCGATCTCGGCGTCGCCAAGGTAGGTCAGGTGGCCGGCCTTGGCGCCCTCGCCCAGGTGCGCATTCTTCAGCTCGACGAAGTTACCCACATGTGCCTTGGCCTCCAGCACGCTGCCTGGGCGCAAGCGGGCGAACGGGCCGGCATCGCTGCCCTCGCCCATCACCGCGCCTTCGATATGACTGTTGGCCTTGATGATCACGCCTTTGCGCAGTGTGCTGTCCTTGATCACGCAGTTCGGGCCGATCTGCACGTCGTCCTCGATGACTACCTTGCCTTCGAGAATGACGTTGATATCGATAAGTACATCCCGGCCGACGGTCACCTCACCGCGCACATCGAAGCGCGCCGGATCGCGCAGGGTGACGCCCTGGGCCATCAGGCGACGGCCTTCGCGCAGCTGGTAGTGACGCTCGAGTTCCGAAAGCTGGCGGCGGTCGTTGGCGCCTTGCACTTCCATCGGGTCGTGGGGCTGCTCGGTGGCGACCACCAAGCCATCGTCCACGGCCATGGCAATCACGTCGGTGAGGTAGTACTCGCCCTGGGCATTGTTGTTGGACAGGCGTCCCATCCAGTCGGCCAAGCGTGCGGCCGGCATGGCGAGGATACCGGTGTTGCCTTCCTTGATCGCCTTCTGCGCTTCGCTGGCGTCCTTGTGCTCGACGATCGCCGCCACCTTGCCCGCGGCGTCACGCACAATGCGGCCATAGCCGGTCGGGTCCTGCAGGGTTACCGTGAGCAGCCCGAGCTGTTGCTCGCTGACTGTGGCCAGCAGGCGCTGCAAGGTTTCCACCTCGATCAGCGGCACATCGCCGTAGAGCACCAGCACGGTGTCGGCAGTGATCGCCGGCAGCGCCTGGGCCACCGCATGGCCGGTGCCCAATTGCTTGTCCTGCAGGACGAAATTCAGATCGTCCGCTGCAAGGCGTTCGCGCACCAACTCCGCGCCATGGCCGATAACCACGTGAATACCCTTGGGCTGCAACTGGCGTGCGCTGTGGATAACGTGGCCGAGCATGGAGTTGCCGGCGACCGGGTGCAGTACCTTGGGCAGCGCGGAGCGCATGCGGGTGCCTTGGCCTGCGGCGAGAATGACGATATCGAGGGACATTGACTGGCTACCAATCCTGGGCGGTCAGGGACGTGACCAAAGGGGAAATTCAGAAAAGAAAAAGGGTAGCCGAGGCTACCCTTTAACTCAATCGCATTGGAAGTGACCGGCCAAGGCCAGGTTACTTGCCCTTGCGCAATTGCTGGACAGTACGCAGCTGAGCTGCAGCTTCGGCCAGACGTGCGGCAGCAGCACCGTAGTCGAAGTCCGAGCTTTTCGCGTTCAGCGCGTTCTCAGCAGCCTTGAGGGCTTCCTGAGCCTGAGCTTCGTCCAGGTCGGCAGCGCGCTGCACGGTGTCGGCAAGAACCTTGACCATGTTCGGCTGCACTTCGAGGAAGCCACCGGAGATGTAGAACACCTCACGATCGCCACCTTGCTTGGTCAGCGTGATCGGACCAGGCTTGAGATTGGTGATCAGCGGCGCGTGGCCTGGAGCGATACCCAGATCGCCCAGGTTGCCGTGCGCTACTACCATCTCGACCAGGCCGGAGAAGATCTCTCCTTCCGCGCTGACGATATCGCAATGGACTGTCATAGCCATCTGCTTGCCTCAACCTAATTAGCGCCCCTTGCGGGGCGCCGGGATTACAGTTTCTTGGCTTTCTCGATCGCTTCGTCGATGCTGCCGACCATGTAGAACGCTTGTTCTGGCAGGTGGTCGTAGTCACCTTTGAGGATGCCGCTGAAGCCAGCGATGGTGTCCTTGAGCGAAACGTACTTGCCTGGCGAGCCGGTGAAGACTTCAGCCACGAAGAACGGCTGCGACAGGAAGCGCTGGATCTTACGAGCGCGGGCAACCAGTTGCTTGTCGGCTTCGGACAGTTCGTCCATACCCAGGATCGCGATGATGTCCTTCAGCTCTTTGTAGCGCTGCAGAACATACTGAACGCCACGAGCGGTGTCGTAGTGCTCGGTGCCGATCACGTTCGGGTCCAGCTGGCGCGAAGTCGAGTCCAGTGGGTCGACCGCTGGGTAGATACCCAGGGAAGCGATGTCACGGGACAGAACGACGGTGGCGTCCAAGTGGGCGAAGGTGGTCGCTGGCGACGGGTCGGTCAGGTCGTCCGCAGGTACGTATACGGCCTGGACGGAGGTGATCGAACCTTCCTTGGTCGAAGTGATACGCTCTTGCAGAACGCCCATCTCTTCGGCCAGGGTCGGCTGGTAACCTACTGCCGAAGGCATACGGCCCAGCAGTGCGGATACTTCGGTACCGGCCAGGGTGTAACGATAGATGTTGTCGACGAACAGCAGAACGTCGTTACCTTCGTCACGGAACTTCTCAGCCATGGTCAGGCCGGTCAGCGCTACGCGCAGACGGTTTCCTGGTGGCTCGTTCATCTGACCGTAGACCAGCGCTACCTTGTCGAGAACGTTGGAGTCCTTCATCTCGTGGTAGAAGTCGTTACCCTCACGAGTACGCTCACCCACACCAGCGAACACGGAGTAACCGCTGTGTTCCATGGCGATGTTACGGATCAGTTCCATCATGTTCACGGTCTTGCCGACGCCGGCACCACCGAACAGACCAACCTTACCACCCTTGGCGAACGGGCAGACCAGGTCGATAACCTTGATGCCGGTTTCCAGCAGGTCGTTGCCGCCTGCCTGGTCAGCGAACGAAGGCGCTGGCTGGTGGATACCGCGACGCTCTTCTTCGCCGATCGGGCCGGCTTCGTCGATCGGGTTGCCCAGGACGTCCATGATACGGCCCAGGGTTGCCTTGCCGACGGGTACCGAGATGGCAGCCTTGGTGTCGACGACATCCAGACCGCGCTTCAGACCTTCGGTCGAGCCCATCGCAATGGTACGAACCACGCCGTCGCCCAGCTGCTGCTGAACTTCCAGGGTGGTTTCCGCGCCTTGTACTTTCAGCGCGTTGTAAACACTCGGCACGGCATCACGTGGGAATTCCACGTCGATGACGGCGCCGATGATTTGCACGATACGTCCGCTACTCATAGCTGGATCCTCTGAATTTTTGAACCGTTAAACCGCGGCAGCGCCGCCGACGATTTCCGAGATCTCCTGGGTGATCGCAGCCTGACGCGCCTTGTTGTAGATCAACTGAAGCTCTTTGATCAAATCACCGGCGTTATCTGTGGCGTTCTTCATGGCGATCATCCGGGCCGCTTGTTCAGCAGCGTTGTTCTCGACCACCGCCTGGTACACCTGCGACTCCACGTAACGCACCATCAAGCCGTCCAGCAGCTCTTTTGCGTCGGGTTCGTACAGGTAGTCCCAGTGGTGCTTGAGTTCCTGATCCGGGGTTGCCACCAACGGTACCAACTGCTCGACCGTCGGTTTTTGGGTCATGGTGTTGATGAACTTGTTCGAAACCACCGAGAGGCGATCGATACGGCCGTCGAGGTAGGCGTCCAGCATCACTTTGACGGAGCCGATCAGATCGTTGATCGATGGCTCTTCGCCCAGGTGGCTGATCGCGGCTACGACGTTGCCGCCAAAGATGCGGAAGAAAGTCGCACCCTTGCTGCCGATCACGCACAGGTCGATTTCAACGCCCTGTTCGCGGTTTTCGCTCATGTCCTTGACCAGGGCCTTGAACAGGTTGGTGTTCAAGCCACCGCACAGACCACGGTCACTGCTCACCACGATATAACCAGCGCGCTTTACAGGGCGCTCGATCATGAACGGGTGGCGGTATTCCGGGTTGGCGTTGGCCAGATGACCGATCACCTGGCGGATACGCTCCGCGTAAGGACGGCTAGCAGCCATGCGCATTTGTGCCTTGCGCATCTTGCTGACCGCCACTTTCTCCATGGCGCTGGTAATTTTTTGCGTGCTTTTGATGCTCGCAATCTTACTGCGAATCTCTTTTGCGCCTGCCATGTATCACCTATCAGGTTAGCAAGCGGGGGCCGGAGCCCCCGCTGCGGCTTACCAGGTCTGGGTGGCCTTGAACTTCTCGATACCGGCTTTCATGCCAGCGTCGATTTCGTCGTTGAAGTCACCCTTCACGTTGATCTTGGCCATCAGTTCGGCGTGATCACGGTTGAAGTAGGCAATCAGAGCTTGCTCGAAGCTGCCAACCTTGGAGACTTCTACGTCGGTCAGGAAACCACGCTCAGCGGCGTACAGCGACAGGGCCATGTCGGCGATCGACATTGGCGCGTACTGCTTCTGCTTCATCAGCTCGGTAACGCGCTGACCATGCTCCAGCTGCTTGCGGGTAGCCTCGTCCAGGTCCGAAGCGAACTGGGCGAAGGCCGCCAGTTCACGGTACTGGGCCAGGGCGGTACGGATACCACCGGACAGCTTCTTGATGATCTTGGTCTGGGCGGCACCACCAACACGGGATACCGACACACCGGCGTTAACGGCAGGACGGATGCCTGCGTTGAACATGGCCGATTCCAGGAAGATCTGACCGTCGGTGATCGAGATCACGTTGGTCGGAACGAACGCGGAAACGTCGCCAGCCTGTGTTTCGATGATCGGCAGAGCGGTCAGCGAGCCAGTCTTGCCAGTGACGGCACCGTTGGTGAACTTCTCGACGTACTCTTCGGAAACGCGCGATGCACGCTCCAGCAGACGGGAGTGGAGATAGAACACGTCGCCTGGGTACGCTTCACGTCCTGGTGGACGGCGCAGCAGCAGGGAGATCTGACGGTAGGCAACGGCCTGCTTGGACAGGTCATCGTAAACGATCAGGGCGTCTTCACCGCGGTCACGGAAGAACTCGCCCATGGTGCAGCCGGCATAAGGCGCCAGGAACTGCAGTGCGGCGGATTCCGAAGCACTGGCAACGACCACGATGGTGTTGGCCAGGGCGCCGGCTTCTTCCAGCTTGCGAACGATGTTGGCAACGGTGGAACGCTTCTGGCCGACTGCAACATAAACGCAGAAAATACCGGAGTCTTTCTGGTTGATGATGGCGTCGATGGCCATGGCGGTCTTGCCGATCTGACGGTCACCGATGATCAGCTCACGCTGGCCACGGCCAACAGGGATCATGGCGTCGACGGACTTATAGCCAGTCTGTACAGGCTGGTCTACCGACTTACGCCAGATCACGCCTGGAGCTACTTTCTCGACCGCGTCGGTCTGGGTGTTGCCCAGAGGACCTTTGCCGTCGATCGGGTTACCCAGTGCGTCGACGACGCGACCCAGCAGTTCCTTACCAACCGGAACTTCCAGGATGCGGCCGGTGCACTTGGCGCTCATGCCTTCGGCGAGGGTGTCATAGGCACCCAGGATCACTGCACCTACGGAGTCTTGCTCCAGGTTCAGGGCCATGCCGAATACGCTGCCAGGGAACTCGATCATTTCGCCGTACATGACGTCGGCCAGACCGTGGATCCGCACGATGCCGTCGGAAACCGAAACGACGGTACCTTCGTTACGGGCTTGGGAGCCGACATCGAGGTTGTCGATGCGGCCCTTGATGATTTCACTAATTTCGGAAGGATTGAGTTGCTGCATTGCTCTGCTGCCCCTTCAAACTCAAGATTTCAAGGCTTCGGCCAGTTTCGCGATTTTCCCGCGAACCGAACCGTCGATTACCAGGTCGCCAGCGCGGATGACGACGCCGCCGATCAGGCTGGCATCCTCCGACGCGTGCAGGCGCACTTCCTGGCCTAACCGTGCACTGAGAACCTTGGCGAGTTTGTCTTGCTGTTCTTGGTTCAACGCAAAAGCACTGGTGACTTCCACGTCCACGGATTTCTCTTGCTCGGCCTTGTACAGGTCGAACAGAGTCGAAATCTCCGGCAGAAGCAGGAGACGTTCGTTTTCCGCGGCAACATGAATGAAATTCTGTGCCTTGGCGTCAAACTTGTCACCGCACACTTCAATGAATGCGGCGGCCTTTTCTGCGCTAGTCAGTTGCGGGGCCTTGAGCAGGCGCTGCATGGTGTCGTCTTGCGACACCGCAGCAGCCAGGCCGAGCATGGCTGACCAATTGGCCAGTTGCTGATGGGCCTGGGCATGCTCGAAGGCAGCCTTAGCGTAAGGTCGGGCCAACGTGGTCAGTTCTGCCATGATCGCCCTCGCTTAAATTTCAGCGGCCAGTTTGTTAACCAGCTCCGCATGCGCGTTTTGATCGATTGTGGCGCCAAGGATCTTTTCAGCACCGCCAACAGCCAGGGCACCCACTTGGGCACGCAGGGCGTCTTTGACGCTGTTCAGTTCCTGTTCGATCTCGGCTTGAGCCTGAGCCTTCACACGGTCAGCTTCGACGCGGGCCTGTTCACGGGCTTCCTCGACAAGCTGAGCAGCGCGTTTCTTGCTTTGCTCAATGATTTCGGCTGCCTGTGCCTTCGCTTCACGCAGTTGCTGACCCACTTTCTCTTGGGCCAGCTCCAGGTCGCGAGCAGCGCGATTGGCAGCGTCCAGGCCGTCAGCAATCTTCTTCTGGCGCTCTTGCAGAGCAGTGATGACCGGAGGCCATACGTACTTCATGCAGAAGAGCACAAAAATCAGGAAAGCAACGGATTGGCCAATCAGGGTTGCATTAATGTTCACGCCAACACCTCGCTCGGTCTTTGTTCATCACAGCCTTTCACTCGTTGGAAACGAGTGATTAGCCGGCGATCTGACCAACGAAGGGGTTTGCGAAGGTGAAGAACAGAGCGATACCAACACCGATCATGGTGACGGCGTCGAGCAGACCGGCAACGATGAACATCTTGACCTGCAGCATTGGAACCATTTCTGGCTGGCGAGCAGCGCCTTCCAGGAACTTGCCGCCCAGCAGGCCGAAACCAATGGCGGTACCCAGAGCACCCAGGCCGATCAGCAGAGCAACAGCGATAGCGGTCAGACCAACTACAGTTTCCATCTTTCCTCCCGACTTTTACGTCGTATTGGTTAGGTTTTTAGTTTGAAGCGGTAAAACAAATCGTTTGATACAGCATGCCCTTGCGGACTTTTTAAGCCCTCCCCCCAGACGGGCGGGGAAGGCTATCAGACACGCCAGGCGGTCTTAATGGTTATCTTCGTGAGCCATCGACAGGTAGACGATCGTCAGCATCATGAAGATGAAAGCTTGCAGGGTGATGATCAGGATGTGGAACACAGCCCACGCCCACTGCAGCACCACACCCAGGCCGCTGAGCCAGAGGATGCCGGCGCCGAACATCACCGCGATCAGGATGAACACCAGCTCGCCGGCGTACATGTTGCCGAACAGACGCAGTGCCAACGAAATCGGCTTGGCGATCAGGGTGACGAACTCGAGCAGGAAGTTCACCGGGATCAGCAGGATCTGCACGAAGATGTTCTTGCTACCGAACGGGTGCAGGGTGAGCTCGCCGATGAAGCCGCCGATGCCCTTGACCTTGATGCTGTAGAAGATGATCAGCGCGAACACGCTCAGGGCCATGCCCAGGGTGGCGTTCGGGTCGGTGGTCGACACCGCGCGGAACGGAATGTGCGGATCACCGGAGATCAGGATGGCCAGCTGAGGAATCCAGTCGACCGGTACCAGGTCGATGGCGTTCATCAGGAATACCCAGACGAAGATGGTCAGCGCCAGCGGGGCGATCACCGGGCTGCGGCCGTGGAAGGAATCCTTCACGCTGCCGTGGACGAAGTCCACCAGCACTTCGACGAAGTTCTGCAGGGCGCCGGGCTGGCCGGAAGTGGCCTTTTTAGCCGCCATGCGGAAGATGAACAGGAAGATCAGACCCAGCGCAACGGACCAACCCAGGGTGTCCAGGTGGAACGCCCAGAAGCCCATTGCCTTGGCTTCTGCAGCCGAATGGGCCAAGCCCCAGCTGCCGTCTGGTAGTTGACCGTAGGTCAGGTTCTGCAAGTGGTGCTGGATATAGCCCGAAGCGGTTTCTGCTGCCATGGTTGCCTCAAACGCCCTAAGGTCTCGAAAGTCTTTTATTCATCAGCAGGGGCGCGAACCAGCTGACCAAAAGGGTCAGCACGAAGACGCCGAATACTGCCAACGGCGCCAATGGCTTCACTCCTGCAAAGGTCAGTGCAAACAGCACTGCCGTCAAAATCATCTTGCCTGCCTCGCCCGCGTAAAACGACTTGACGATGGCCTGCGCCGCCCGGGCTCCGCTGAAGCGAAAAGCCTTCCAGGCGAAATACACATTGGGCAACCAGGCAATCAAACCTCCGCAAAGGCCTGAATATCCACTGACTCCCCCTTTCCACTGCCACAACACCAGCGTTGCCAGCAGCAGTACGACAAATTGAGCCAGCAGTACCGGAAAAACCGCCCAGCGATGGAAAGGCAGGCGGTTTGGCGTGCGGATTTCCATCACAACTGCTCCTCGAATGTCGACCGCCTCGTCAACAATGACTTGGCATAATTTGTGCCGACAAAATGCGCGCAGAGTATAGGGGTGGATTAACCCCTATTCAACTCTTGGGTAGTGATTTCCGACTGCGCGCTACAACAGGAATTGTTTCAGCGGATGTGAGCAAGCACGCCTTGCAACTCGTCAAGGGAGTTGTAGCGAATAACCAACTGGCCTTTGCCCTTGTTGCCATGGCGAATTTGTACCGCCGAGCCCAGGCGCTCTGCCAGACGCTGTTCAAGACGCGTGATATCCGGATCAGGTTTGCTCGCCTCGACCGGCTCAGGTTTGCCACTGAGCCACTGACGCACCAGTGCCTCGGTCTGGCGCACGGTGAGGCCGCGTGCGACAACATGACGCGCCCCTTCTTCCTGCCGATTTTCCTCGAGGCCGAGCAAGGCGCGGGCGTGGCCCATCTCCAGGTCACCATGGGCGAGCATGGTCTTGATCGCCTCGGGCAGCGAGATCAGGCGCAACAGGTTGGCCACGGTGACCCGCGACTTGCCGACGGCATCGGCCACCTGCTGCTGGGTCAGTTCGAACTCCTGCTGCAGACGCTGCAGGGCGAGCGCCTCTTCCAGCGGGTTGAGGTCCTCGCGCTGGATGTTCTCGATCAGCGCCATGGCAATGGCGGCTTCGTCGGGTACCTCGCGGACCATGGCCGGAACGGTATCCAGGCCAGCCTGCTGGGTGGCGCGCCAGCGGCGCTCACCAGCGATGATCTCGTAGCGGTTGTCACCGATCGGGCGAACCACGATCGGTTGCATGACGCCATGGGTGCGGATCGAGTGCGCCAGTTCTTCCAGCGCCTCGGGATCCATGTCGCGACGCGGCTGGTACTTGCCGCGCTGGATCAGCTCGACCGGCAGGTGTTGCAGTTCCTTCTGGTCGATCTTGACAGCCTGCGCTTCGAGCGCGCTGACGGAAGGACCACTGAGCAGTGCATCCAACCCACGTCCGAGACCGCGTTTCTTGATGGCCATGCGGATTCCTTAAGTTGTTTGTGCAATGCGTGAGGGACGACGCTGCCGACGGACCAGTTCCCCGGCCAGCGCCAGATAGGCGAGCGCGCCGCGGGATTGCTTGTCGTAGGCCAGTGCCGGCATGCCGAAGCTCGGCGCCTCCGCCAGGCGGATGTTGCGCGGGATCACCGTATCGTACAGCTGCTCGCCAAAATGCTCCTTGAGCTGCGCCGAAACATCGTTGTTCAGGCTCAGACGCGGGTCGTACATGGTCCGCAGCAGGCCTTCGATCTTCAGCTCCGGGTTCAACCGGGCGGCGATGCGCTTGATGTTATCCACAAGGTCGCTCAACCCTTCCAGCGCGTAGTACTCGCACTGCATGGGGATGATCACGCCATCGGAGGCGACCAGCGCATTGAGCGTCAGCATCGACAGCGACGGCGGGCAGTCGATGAGGATGTAGTCGTAGTTCTCGCGGATCGGCGCCAACGCGTTGCGCAGACGGCTCTCCTTCATCTGCATTTCCAGCAGCACCACTTCGGCGGCGGTCAGGTCGCGGTTGGCCGGCAACAGCTGGTAACCACCGTGTTCGGAGTAGTGCATGGCCTGGGCCAGGTCGCATTCCCCGATCAGCAGGTCGTACACCGAATGCTCGAGCTCGTGCTTATCCACACCGCTGCCCATGGTGGCGTTGCCCTGTGGATCGAGGTCGATCAGCAGCACGCGACGCTTGGTCGCGGCCAGCGATGCGGCGAGATTGATGCAGGTGGTGGTCTTGCCCACACCACCCTTCTGGTTCGCGATTGCGAATACCTTAGCCATTGTTGCTCGTGTTCCCAGTCATGCCTTGCGGCGCAGTATCAGCAGATGGCGCTGGCCCTGGCAACCTGGAACGGTCAGGGCCTGCTCGCTTTCCACTGTGAAGTCTGCGGGCAATGCTACCAGTTCATCGGCAGGATGCAGCCCCTTCATTGCAAGCCATTGCGTGCGGCTGTCACCCAGGTGGCGGGTCCAGTTGGTGAAATTCTCCATGCTGCTGAAGGCCCGGGAGACGATCCCGCAGAACGGCTGCTCGGGCTGGACCTCTTCCACCCGGCTGTGGATAACCGTGAGGTTGTCCAGTTTCAGCTCCATCTTCACCTGGGTGAGGAAGCGCGTCTTCTTGCCGTTGCTGTCGAGCACCGTCACCTGCTTGTGCGGATGCAGGATGGCCAGCGGTATGCCCGGCATGCCGCCGCCGCTGCCGACATCCAGCCAACGCTGGGTGTCGTTGTGGATAAACGGCATGACGCTGAGGCTGTCGAGCAAGTGACGCGAGACCATCTCGTCGGGGTCGCGCACGGCCGTCAGGTTGTAGGCCTTGTTCCATTTGATCAACAGGGCCAGGTAGCCCAGCAGCAGTTCGTGCTGCTGCGCGGTCAGCTCGACACCAAGCTGACGCGCACCTGTGGACAACTCTTCGGCATGTTGCGGGGTGACCGGGGAACTCAAGCGCTTTGCTCCAATTCGCGGCCTGCGCCGCGTTTTTTCAAGTGAATCAACAACAGGGAAATCGCCGCCGGGGTGACGCCGGGAATACGCGAAGCCTGGCCCAGGGTCTCTGGCCGGGTGTCGCCGAGCTTGCCCTGGATCTCCTTGGACAGCCCGGAGATGGTCGTGTAGTCGATATCCAAAGGCAGACGCGTGTCCTCACTGGCGCGCAGGCGGGCAATCTCTTCCTGCTGACGGTCGATGTAGCCGGCGTACTTGGTCCTGATCTCGACCTGCTCGGCGACCTGTGGATCGATGTTCTCGCCGCCGGTTGCCTCGATCAGGCCAGCGTAGTCGATTTCAGGGCGGGCAAGCAGGTTGAGCAGGCTGTACTCATGCGCCAATGGCGTGCCGAACTTATCCACAATGGCCTGGCCTTGCGGCGTGTTCGGGCGCACCCAGGTACTTTTCAGGCGTTGTTCTTCTCGCTCGATGCCTTCGCGTTTGGCGCTGAAGGCCGCCCAGCGCTCATCGTCGATCAAGCCGAGTTCACGGCCCTTCTCGGTCAGGCGCAGGTCGGCGTTGTCTTCGCGCAGGATCAGCCGGTATTCGGCTCGCGAAGTGAACATGCGGTACGGCTCTTGGGTGCCGAGGGTGATCAGGTCGTCGACCAGCACGCCGATGTACGCCTCGTCGCGACGCGGGCACCAGCTTTCACGGCCCTGGGCGCGCAGCGCGGCGTTGGTCCCGGCCAGCAGGCCTTGGGCACCGGCTTCTTCGTAGCCGGTGGTGCCGTTGATCTGGCCTGCGAAGAACAGGCCGCCGATGACCTTGGTCTCGAGGCTGTACTTCAGGTCGCGTGGATCGAAGTAGTCGTACTCGATGGCGTAGCCCGGGCGCACGATGTGGGCGTTCTCCATGCCGCGGATCGAGCGGACGATCTCGAGCTGCACGTCGAACGGCAACGACGTGGAAATACCGTTGGGGTACAGCTCATGGGTGGTCAGGCCTTCCGGCTCGATGAACACCTGGTGGCTTTCCTTGTCGGCGAAGCGATGGATCTTGTCCTCGATCGACGGGCAATAACGCGGGCCGATACCTTCGATCACCCCCGAGTACATCGGCGAACGGTCGAGGTTCGAGGCAATGATCTCGTGGGTGCGGGCGTTGGTGTGGGTAATCCAGCAGCTCACCTGACGCGGATGCATGTCGGCGTTGCCCATGAACGACATTACCGGGATCGGCGTATCGCCCGGTTGCTCGGTCATCACCGAGAAGTCCACCGAACGGCCATCGATGCGCGGCGGGGTTCCGGTTTTCAGCCGGCCAACACGCAGCGGCAATTCACGCATGCGGTTGGCCAGGGCATTGGCGGGCGGATCGCCTGCTCGGCCACCGGAATAGTTCTGCAAACCAATGTGGATAAGTCCACCGAGGAAAGTCCCGCTGGTCAGTACCACGGAGTCGGCGAAGAACCGCAGGCCCATTTGCGTGACCACGCCCTTGACCTGGTCCTGCTCGACGATCAGGTCATCGCACGACTGCTGGAATATCCACAGGTTCGGCTGGTTTTCCAGGATTTCACGTACCACGGCCTTGTAGATGGCGCGGTCCGCCTGTGCGCGGGTGGCGCGTACCGCCGGGCCCTTGCGGTTGTTCAGAACGCGGAACTGGATGCCGCTCTTGTCGGTGGCCAGCGCCATCGCGCCGCCGAGCGCATCGATTTCCTTGACCAGGTGGCTCTTGCCAATGCCACCGATGGCCGGGTTGCAGCTCATGTGACCGAGGGTTTCCACGTTATGGGTCAGCAGCAGGGTTTTCACACCCATGCGTGCGGACGCAAGCGCAGCCTCGGTACCGGCATGGCCGCCGCCGATGACGATCACTTCAAAACGGGAAGGGAAATCCACCACGCACCTCGTGCCTGTTTTTGCGAATAGAGAAGGTAAGCCGACAAGTATAGGGACTTCCCGCCCTTCAAAGAAACCTTCTGAGCAAAATTTGACCAGGCTGTGGATGAGTGGCAGGTAAAAGAAAACAAAGAGGAAAAATTTAAAAAAGCTTTGTTTTTATGTTTATGTTTAGGCACCAACCTATCTGTGCATAAGTCTCTGCAGCCCATACATATCAATGTGTACAGAGAATCAAAACCCTGTGTCGAAGTGGCCCTGGGGGCTCTGGATACCGCTGTTTAACCTGTGGATGAATCATGCTGTTACCCACAGGCAGGTTTGTCCTCAGAAAAAAAGCCTGGTTATCAACGGAGCTGAGGTCGAGTTTTCCACAGAGCTTATCCAGGTGTGCGGGGCGCTGTTGATGAAATTTTTTCCGCGGCGCGTGTCGTCCTTGGTTGCTGGTCTGCTTGCAATGACCGGTACCAACACGAATCGCGGGCAAAAAAAAGCCGCTCCAGAGAGCGGCTTTGTTGCGAATCGAACCCTATGGGATCACTTGCCAATGCAGAAGCTGGAGAAAATCCGGCCCAGCAGGTCATCCGAGCTGAATGCTCCGGTAATTTCACCCAGCACTTGCTGTGCCTGGCGCAGATCCTCTGCCAGCAGCTCACCGGCACCGGCGAGGGTCAGCTGCGCACGGCCATGCTCGAGGTGGGCACTGGCCTGGCGTAGCGCCTCCAGATGCCGGCGACGAGCGCTGAAGCTGCTTTCGGCGGTTTGTTCATAGCCCATGCAAGCCTTGAGATGCTCACGCAGCAGATCCAGGCCCATGTCGCTGTCCCGGGCGCTGAGGGTGATGGTGACGTGCCCATCGTCGCTTTGCTCCAGGCCCACGACCTCACCACTGAGATCCGCCTTGTTGCGAATGAGGGTGACCTTGGCCACGTCGGGGCGCTGATCGAGAAACTCTGGCCACAAGGCAAACGGATCACTGGCTTCCGGTGCCGTCGAATCGACCACCAGGAGCACACGGTCGGCCTCGGCGATGGCCTTGAGCGCCCGTTCCACACCGATCTTTTCCACATGGTCATCGGTGTCGCGCAAGCCTGCGGTGTCGACCACATGCAGCGGCATGCCGTCGATGTGGATATGTTCGCGAAGAATATCCCGAGTGGTGCCAGCGATATCGGTGACAATTGCCGCTTCACGCCCGGCCAACTGGTTGAGCAGGCTCGACTTGCCGGCGTTCGGCCGGCCTGCGATCACTACGGTCATGCCGTCGCGAAGCAATGCGCCTTGCCCCGCTTCGCGCTGAACTGTGGATAACGTGTCACGTACCTCATCGAGCATGCGCAGCACATGGCCATCGGCAAGAAAGTCGATCTCTTCCTCTGGGAAGTCGATGGCGGCTTCGACATAGATGCGCAGGGCGATCAGAGCTTCGGTGAGGCCATGCACACGCTTGGAGAATGCCCCCTGCAGGGAACGCAAGGCATTGCGCGCAGCCTGCGTGGAGCTGGCTTCGATCAGGTCGGCGATTGCCTCGGCCTGGGCCAGGTCGAGCTTGTCGTTGAGGAACGCTCGCTCGCTGAATTCGCCTGGACGTGCCAGTCGGCAACCGAGCTGCAGGCAACGTTGCAGCAGCATGTCCATGACTACCGGGCCGCCGTGGCCCTGCAGCTCCAGCACATCTTCGCCGGTGAACGAGTTCGGCCCTGGGAAGAACAGTGCGATCCCTTCATCCAGCACCAGGCCATCGTCATCGCGGAACGGGCCGTAATGGGCATGCCGCGGGGTCAGCGTATTGCGCCCGGTGATGATTTGCCCGGCCTGGCGGGCCAGCGGGCCGGACAATCTGACGATGCCTACCCCGCCACGGCCCTGGGCGGTGGCGATGGCGGCAATGGTTTCACGCACTGTGTTCATGCTCGAACCTCTACAACGAATACGACAGATAGCAAAAACGCCCCAGGGGGGCGTTTTTGTTCACAGGCTAGCGTAGCAGCCCGTCAAGCGGCTGCGTTCTTGGTCGCAGCCTCGATACGACGAGTGATGTACCACTGCTGTCCGATCGACAGGCAGTTGTTCACAACCCAGTACAGCACCAGACCAGCCGGGAACCACAGGAAGAAGAAGGTGAAGATGATCGGCATCATTTTCATTACCTTCGCCTGCATAGGATCGGGCGGGGTCGGGTTCAGGCGCTGCTGGATGAACATGGTGGCACCCATGATGATCGGCAGGATGAAGAACGGATCCTTGATCGACAGGTCGGTGATCCACAGCATCCACGGGGCTTGGCGCATCTCGACGCTTTCCAGCAGCACCCAGTACAGGGCCAGGAACACCGGCATCTGCACCAGGATCGGCAGGCAGCCGCCCAGCGGGTTGATCTTCTCTTTCTTGTACAGCTCCATCATCGCCTGGGACATCTTCTGGCGATCATCACCGAAGCGTTCCTTGAGCTGGGCCAGTTTTGGCGCCACGGCACGCATGCGCGCCATCGAGCGGTAGCTGGCGGCCGACAGCGGGAAGAACAGGCCCTTGATCAACATGGTCAGGACGATGATCGACCAGCCCCAGTTGCCCAGCAGGCTGTGGATATGTTGCAGCAGCCAGAAGATCGGCTGTGCGATGAACCACAGGAAGCCGTAGTCGACGGTCAGTTCCAGGCCTGGGGACAACTCCTTGAGCTTGGACTGGATCTTCGGGCCGGCATACAGCATGGCGCTGGTTTCGACCTTTCCGCCGGCAGGGACGTTAAGCGCCGGGCCGGTATAGCCGATGATGTAGTTGCCCTGGCTGTCCTTGCGGGTCTGGACGGCGTTGTTGTCCGAGTGGGTCGGGATCCAGGCTGTCACGAAGTAGTGCTGCAGCCAGGCTACCCAGCCGCCAGTCACATTTTCTTTCAAACTACCCTTGTCGATGTCTTTCATCGACACTTTCTTGTACGGCTCGGAAGCTGTCCACAGGGCCGCGCCGAGGTAGGTGGCGGTACCGGTGGCGGTGCTCGACGACGGATCGGAGCTGGCGTCACGCTTGAGCTGGGCAAACATGTTGCCGGTCCAGGCCTGAGCACTCTGGTTGTCGATCAGGTAGCTGACGGTCAGGTCATACTCACCGCGCTTGAAGCTGAAGCGCTTGATGTAGTTGACGCCGTTCTCGCTGAACTTCAGGTCGACCGACAGTTGGTCCTGGCCGTCGGCCAGCTGGAAGCTCTTCTGCTCTGCGGCGTACAGCGGGCGACCAGTGGCGCGGGCGTCCGGACCGTTGGCGCCGGTCAGGCCACTCTGGGCCAGATACACACGTTCGCCACCGTTGTCGAACAGCTGGAACGGAATATCCGGATGATCCTGGCGACGTGGGTACTTAGGCAGGGTCAGTTGGACGATGTCACCACCGACCGGGTCGATAGCCAGGTCCAGGACGTCGGTCTTGATCCGGATCAGGTCCTTGCTGAGCGCCACTGGCGCCAGTTCGGCTGGGCTGGATTCAGCATTGGCGCTCGGCACATCGGCGCTTGCACCGGAGTTGCCGGCCGGCACGGTGTCCGGCAGGGCCGGGGCAGCATTGCTGGCAGCAGCATTCTGAGTCGGCAGGGCAGCCTGGCCGTAGTCCTGGTTCCACTTGAGGACCATGACATAGGACACGATTGCCAGGGCGACGATCAGGATCGTGCGTTTAATATCCATGATTACTCGGCTATCGAAGAAGTTCGGGAGGAAGGAGCTGGTGGAACGGGATCGAAACCGCCGTCGTTCCACGGATGACAACGCCCCAGGCGACGAACGGCCAGCCACCCACCACGCAAGAGGCCATGGTTTTCAATGGCTTCATAGGCGTAACAGGAACAGCTGGGATAGAAACGACAGTGACTGGCCATCAGTGGACTGATGGCGTAACGGTAAAACTGGATCGGAACGAGGGCCAGTTTACGCATCGTGACTGTCTACCCCTGCGGAATTGGCGACCGCTGGAGAGGGCCGACTGCGGACCAGTCGCTTCCAGAGCTTGCCAAAGTGTTGGTGCAATTCTGGGTTTTCCACTTCGCCCAACCCCTTGCGCGCGACGATCACGATGTCCAGGCCAGCCAACAGCTGCTGGTTCAGGCGAAACGAATCGCGCATCAGGCGTTTCAGGCGATTGCGTTGAACGGCGAGCTTGACGCTCTTCTTGCCGATCACCAGGCCTAGGCGCGGATGATCGAGGCCGTTCTCGCGGGCAAGGATAAGCAGGTTTTTCCCTGGAACCTTGCCGGTTGGGGAGTCGAAGACCGCTTTGAAATGCCGGGGTGTAAGCAGTCGCTTTTCCCGACTGAAGTCCTGACTCACCACCTGTGCCGAAAAATCAAATTGCCAGACGCTTACGGCCTTTGGCACGGCGACGCGACAGAACGGCACGGCCGTTCTTGGTAGCCATACGGGCACGGAAACCGTGGGTGCGGGCGCGCTTGATGGTGCTTGGTTGGAAAGTACGTTTCATGGCGTGTTACCTGGGTTGGTCGACAACGGGCCGGAAGGGCCCCCTTTTTAAGAGATCGGCGATTCTAGAGAAAGCAAGGCAATAGGTCAATTTCCAACCAGCCATTCCTTATGGAAGGTCGAATCAGGGTAGATCGAATCTCCCTCGAACGATGGCCGTTTGCCCGCGTGGACAAAACGCAGGCAAACAGAAAAAACAAAGAGGCATATAAAAAGCTTTCTTGAAGAACTTATAGATCTTAGCTGGGCAACCTTCTGTGGATAAGTGCCTCAAGGTCACGTTTTACGAGCTGTACAGAGATCCACAACCTTGTCGGTAAAGGGTGCTCTGGCTGTGCGGGCCATGAGGACAACCTGTGGAGTGAATGGCTGTTTATCCACAGAGGTTTTATCCACAGACCTCAACCCTGGGTTGTGCATAGCCCACAGGTGCGCTTATCCACAGGGCTTATCAACACTGCTTGCGTGATGTAAGCGTCAGTTTTTGGCGGTTTTACCGTTATCGCGATCGCCACCACGTGTGGATAACTGGTCGCCTGCCCGGTACAATGGCGGTTTGTTTTGCCTCATCCGGCTTTCAACTCAGGGGATATCCGTGTCAGTGGAACTTTGGCAGCAGTGCGTGGAGCTTCTGCGCGATGAACTGCCTGCCCAGCAATTCAACACCTGGATCCGTCCGCTACAGGTCGAAGCCGAAGGCGACGAGTTGCGCGTCTATGCGCCCAACCGCTTCGTGCTTGATTGGGTCAACGAGAAGTACCTTGGCCGCCTGCTCGAACTGCTGGGTGAACAGGGCAGCGGCATTGCTCCCGCGCTTTCCTTGTTGATAGGCAGCCGTCGCAGTTCCGCAGCGCGTGCTGCCCCCAACGCACCTGTCAGCGCCGCCGTAGCCGCAACCCTTGCGCAGCAGACGCAGGTGCAGCCTTCGGTGGCTGCGGTTCAGCATGCGAACACTCCAGCGGTCGAGCCAACTCAGGCCGCCGAGGTCGAAGAGCCCTTGAGCCGCGACAGCTTCGACAGCATGAGCGACACCAGCACGGCCCCGAAGGCCAACGGGCGTACCGAGCAGCGCACGGTGCAGGTCGAAGGTGCCTTGAAGCACACCAGCTACCTGAACCGTACCTTCACCTTCGAGACCTTCGTCGAGGGTAAATCCAACCAGCTGGCCCGCGCCGCGGCCTGGCAGGTCGCCGACAACCCCAAGCATGGTTACAACCCGCTCTTCCTTTATGGGGGCGTGGGCCTGGGTAAGACCCACTTGATGCACGCTGTGGGTAACCACCTGCTCAAAAAGAATCCGAATGCCAAGGTGGTCTACCTGCATTCCGAGCGCTTCGTGGCCGACATGGTCAAGGCGCTGCAACTGAACGCGATCAATGAGTTCAAGCGTTTCTACCGCTCGGTCGATGCGCTGTTGATCGATGACATTCAGTTCTTCGCCCGCAAGGAGCGCTCGCAGGAAGAGTTTTTCCACACCTTCAACGCCCTGCTCGAAGGTGGCCAGCAGGTGATCCTCACCAGTGACCGCTACCCGAAGGAAATCGAAGGCCTGGAAGAGCGCCTGAAGTCGCGTTTCGGCTGGGGGCTGACGGTCGCCGTCGAGCCACCGGAGCTGGAAACCCGTGTGGCCATCCTTATGAAGAAGGCCGACCAAGCCAAGGTCGAGTTGCCGCACGATGCCGCCTTCTTCATCGCCCAGCGTATCCGCTCCAATGTGCGTGAACTGGAAGGCGCCCTGAAACGGGTGATTGCCCACTCGCACTTCATGGGCCGCGACATCACCATCGAGCTGATCCGCGAGTCGCTCAAGGACTTGTTGGCGCTGCAGGACAAGCTGGTCAGTGTGGATAACATCCAGCGCACGGTGGCCGAGTACTACAAGATCAAGATCTCCGATCTGTTGTCCAAGCGTCGCTCGCGCTCGGTGGCGCGGCCACGGCAGGTAGCGATGGCGTTGTCGAAAGAGTTGACCAACCACAGTCTGCCGGAGATCGGCGACATGTTCGGCGGTCGTGACCACACCACCGTGTTGCACGCTTGCCGCAAGATCAATGAATTGAAGGAATCCGACGCGGACATCCGCGAGGACTACAAGAACCTGCTGCGTACGCTGACGACCTGATGACCGTCTGCGCAGCTATTTGAAGGCAAGGGACTAGACCATGCATTTCACCATTCAACGCGAAGCCCTGTTGAAACCCCTGCAACTGGTCGCAGGCGTCGTCGAGCGCCGCCAGACCTTGCCGGTTCTGTCCAACGTCCTGCTGGTCGTGCAAGGCCAGCAGCTGTCGTTGACCGGTACCGACCTGGAAGTCGAACTGGTTGGCCGCGTACAGCTGGAAGAACCGGCTGAACCGGGCGAGATCACCGTCCCGGCGCGCAAGCTGATGGACATCTGCAAGAGCCTGCCCAGTGATGTGCTGATCGACATCAAGGTCGACGAGCAGAAGTTGCTGGTCAAGGCCGGTCGCAGCCGTTTCACCCTTTCCACTTTGCCGGCCAATGACTTCCCGACCGTGGAAGAAGGTCCAGGCTCGCTGACCTGCCAGCTTGAGCAGAGCAAACTGCGCCGCCTGATCGAACGCACCAGCTTCGCCATGGCCCAGCAGGACGTGCGCTACTACCTCAACGGCATGCTGCTGGAAGTATCCCCCGGCACCTTGCGTGCCGTGGCCACCGATGGCCATCGCCTGGCGCTGTGCGCCATGCAGGCACCGATCGATCAAGCTGATCGTCATCAGGTCATCGTGCCGCGCAAAGGTATCCTGGAGCTGGCGCGCCTGCTGACAGACCCGGAAGGCATGGTCAGCATCGTTCTGGGCCAGCATCACATTCGTGCCACCACCGGTGAATTCACTTTCACCTCCAAGCTGGTGGACGGCAAGTTCCCGGACTACGAGCGCGTTCTGCCTAAAGGTGGCGACAAGCTGGTGATCGGCGACCGTCAGGCACTGCGCGAAGCGTTCAGCCGCACCGCGATCCTGTCCAACGAGAAGTACCGCGGCATTCGCCTGCAACTGGCCGCTGGCCAACTGAAAATCCAGGCCAACAACCCGGAACAGGAAGAAGCGGAAGAAGAGATCAGCGTCGACTACAACGGCAGCTCGTTGGAGATCGGTTTCAACGTCAGCTACCTGCTGGACGTGCTGGGTGTGATGACTACAGAGCAGGTGCGCCTGATTCTGTCGGACTCCAACAGCAGCGCCTTGTTGCAGGAAGCCGGCAATGACGACTCGTCCTACGTTGTCATGCCGATGCGTCTGTAACCCGTAGCAGGCGACATGTCCCTTCGACGTCTCTCGGTCACCGCGGTGCGCAACCTGCACCCGGTGACCCTCTCACCCTCCCCTCGCATCAACATCCTTTACGGCGCCAACGGCAGCGGCAAGACCAGCGTGCTCGAAGCTGTGCACCTGCTCGGTCTTGCGCGCTCGTTCCGCAGCACCCGGTTAAACCCGGTGATCCAGTACGATCAGCCGACCTGCACGGTGTTCGGCCAGGTCGAATTGGCTGAGGGCGGTATGAGCAACCTTGGTGTGTCGCGGGAGCGCCAGGGGGATTTCACCATTCGCATCGATGGACAGAACGCGCGCAGCGCCGCGCAACTGGCAGAGATGCTGCCATTACAGTTGATCAACCCGGACAGTTTCCGGCTGCTCGAAGGTGCGCCCAAAGTGCGCCGGCAGTTCCTCGATTGGGGCGTGTTCCACGTGGAACCCCGCTTCATGGCTACCTGGCAGCGCCTGCAGAAGGCCCTGCGGCAGCGGAACTCATGGCTCCGGCATGGTACACTGGACGCCGTTTCGCAAGCCGCCTGGGATCGAGAGTTATGTCTCGCCAGTGCGGAGATAGATGAATACCGTCGCAACTATATCAAGGCCTTGAAGCCTGTCTTCGAGCAGACCCTGAGCGAACTGGTCGAACTGGACGGGCTGACCCTGAGCTACTACCGAGGCTGGGACAAGGACCGGGAACTCAATGAAGTTCTCGCGGCCTCCCTGCTTCGCGATCAGCAGATGGGCCACACCCAGGCCGGGCCACAGCGTGCTGATCTGCGCCTTCGATTGGGCGCGAACAATGCGGCCGACATTCTTTCGCGTGGGCAGCAGAAGTTGGTGGTCTGCGCCCTGCGCATTGCACAGGGGCACCTGGTCAGCCAGGTTCGTCGCGGTCAGTGTATTTATCTGGTGGATGACTTGCCGTCCGAGCTGGACGAGCAGCACCGCCGCGCCCTGTGCCGCTTGCTTGAAGAATTGAACTGCCAGGTGTTCATCACCTGTGTAGACCACGAATTTCTGAGGGAAGGCTGGCAGACGGAAACGCCAGTTGCCTTGTTCCACGTGGAACAAGGCCGTATCACCCAGACCCACGACCATCGGGAGTGAAGGCATGAGCGAAAATCAAACGTACGACTCCTCCAGCATTAAAGTGCTGAAAGGGCTGGATGCCGTACGCAAACGTCCCGGCATGTACATTGGCGACACCGATGACGGCAGCGGCCTGCACCACATGGTGTTCGAGGTGGTCGACAACTCGATCGACGAAGCCCTGGCCGGGCATTGCGATGACATTACCGTCATCATTCATCCGGACGAATCCATCAGCGTTCGTGACAACGGCCGTGGTATTCCGGTCGATGTGCATAAAGAAGAAGGCGTTTCGGCAGCAGAGGTCATCATGACCGTGCTGCACGCCGGCGGTAAGTTCGATGATAACTCCTACAAGGTGTCCGGCGGTCTGCACGGTGTAGGTGTCTCGGTAGTGAATGCTTTGTCGGAGCAGCTGGTGCTCACCGTTCGTCGTAGCGGTAAGATCTGGGAACAGACCTACGTCCATGGCGTGCCCCAAGCGCCTATGGCGGTGGTGGGTGACAGCGAAACCACCGGTACCCACATTCACTTCAAACCTTCGGCTGAAACTTTCAAGAACATCCACTTCAGCTGGGACATCCTCGCCAAGCGTATCCGCGAGCTGTCGTTCCTGAACTCCGGCGTCGGTATCCTGTTGAAGGATGAGCGCAGCGGCAAGGAAGAGTTCTTCAAGTACGAGGGTGGGCTGCGTGCTTTCGTTGAGTACCTGAATACCAACAAGACTCCGGTCAACTCCCAGGTCTTCCACTTCAACGTCCAGCGTGAAGATGGCGTGGGTGTTGAAATTGCCCTGCAGTGGAACGACAGCTTCAACGAAAACCTGCTGTGCTTCACCAACAACATTCCCCAGCGCGATGGTGGTACCCACCTGGTCGGCTTCCGCTCCTCGCTTACCCGTAGCCTGAACAGCTATATCGAGCAAGAAGGCCTGGCGAAAAAGAACAAGGTTGCCACCACCGGTGACGACGCTCGCGAAGGCTTGACCGCGATCATTTCGGTCAAGGTGCCGGATCCGAAGTTCAGCTCGCAGACCAAGGACAAGCTGGTTTCCTCGGAGGTGAAGACCGCCGTGGAACAGGAGATGAACAAGTACTTCGCCGACTTCCTGTTGGAAAACCCCAACGAGGCCAAGGCCGTGGTCGGCAAGATGATCGATGCCGCACGTGCCCGTGAAGCGGCGCGTAAAGCACGCGAGATGACTCGTCGTAAAGGTGCCTTGGATATCGCTGGTCTGCCGGGCAAACTGGCCGACTGCCAGGAGAAAGACCCTGCCCTTTCCGAACTGTACCTGGTGGAGGGTGACTCCGCGGGTGGTTCGGCCAAGCAAGGCCGCAACCGTCGCACCCAAGCGATCCTGCCGCTGAAGGGTAAGATCCTCAACGTCGAGAAGGCACGCTTCGACAAGATGATCTCCTCGCAGGAGGTTGGCACGCTGATCACCGCACTGGGCTGTGGTATCGGCCGCGAAGAGTACAACATCGACAAGCTGCGCTATCACAACATCATCATCATGACCGATGCTGACGTTGACGGTTCGCACATCCGTACCCTGCTGCTGACCTTCTTCTTCCGTCAACTGCCGGAGCTGGTCGAGCGTGGCTACATCTACATCGCTCAGCCACCGCTGTACAAGGTGAAGAAAGGCAAGCAGGAGCAGTACATCAAGGACGATGAGGCCATGGAAGAATACATGACCCAATCGGCCCTGGAAGATGCCAGCCTGCACCTGGATGAAGCAGCGCCAGCGGTCTCTGGTGTTCAGCTACAAGCACTGGTCAACGAGTTCCGCGGTGTGATGAAAACGCTGAAGCGCCTGTCGCGCCTGTATCCGGAAGAGCTGACCGAGAACTTCATCTACCTGCCAAAAGTTACCGTCGAGCAATTGGCTGACAAGGCGCAGATGGATGATTGGCTCAAGGCGTTCCAGCAGCGCCTGGACAACAGCCAGCGTTCTGGTTTGGCCTACAAGGCTGACTTGCACGAGGACAAGGAACGTAATATCTGGCTGCCGGTAGTTGAAACCACCTCTCACGGCTTGGCCAGCTACGTCACTTTCAACCGTGATTTCTTCGGCAGCAATGACTACCGCAGCGTCGTCGCCCTCGGCGAAAAACTCGGTACGTTGTTGGGTGAAGGTGCATACGTTCAGCGCGGTGAGCGCCGCAAGGCGGTCACCGAGTTCAAGGAAGCCCTCGACTGGCTGATGAACGAGAGCACCAAGCGCCACACCATCCAGCGATACAAAGGGCTGGGTGAGATGAACCCGGACCAGCTGTGGGAAACCACCATGGACCCGACTGTGCGCCGCATGCTCAAGGTAACTATCGAGGACGCCATCGCCGCCGACCAACTGTTCAACACCTTGATGGGTGATGCAGTCGAGCCGCGTCGCGACTTCATCGAAAGTAACGCGCTGTCGGTGTCGAACCTGGACTTCTGATAAGCGGGCAGTAACAGAAAGCCAATCCCCAGGGATTGGCTTTTTTTTGCCTTCACGAATGTTCCACGTGGAACTACGAAATCCCCAAGGCCTTTAGTCGACGGTACAACGTACGCTCACTCATCCCAAGATGTTCAGCCAACTCACTTCGAGAACCGTTAAAGGTTTCCAAGGCATGGGCCAGATCCGCCATCTTGTTCCTTCCGCATCTCCGGTTAACAGACTGCGTTGTAGTCGAATGGATCTCCTCCGGGAGATGCTCCGGGCGAATAAGTCCATCATCAGCAAACAATCGCGCCCGCTCTAGTATGTTTCTGAGCTCGCGAATGTTGCCTGGGAAGGTATGAAGAACGAGGCGTTCGAGTGCCTCGGGGCTAACCTTGGGCGCGTGCTTGCCGGCCATACGTTGCAATAGGCTCTCACAGAGCAACGGCAAATCCTCGACTCTTTCGCGTAGCGATGGCAGGCGAATCGGGAAACCGCTGATGCGGTAGTAGAGGTCTTCGCGGAAGGTCCCTTCAACGGCCATCTCTTTCAATGGCTTGTGGGTGGCTGAGACCAGACGGAAGTCTGAATGGACCGTGCGCGTGCTGCCGACCGGACGGAAGCTTCCGGATTCGATCAGACGTAGCAACTTCACTTGCATGGTCAGCGGCACCTCACCGATTTCATCGAGGAACAGTGTTCCACCGTGAGCCGCTTCGGCCAGGCCGATCTTGCGCTGGGTCGCGCCGGTGAAAGCCCCCTTCTCATAGCCGAACAACTCACTCTCGAACAGTGATTCGGTCAGCCCGGTGCAGTCCACCACCACCAAGGGGCCATTGGCCCGGGGACTGCCCAGGTGCAATGCCCGTGCGAAAAGCTCCTTCCCCGTCCCGGATTCACCCTGGAGCAGGACCGGGATCTGCGCGGGGGCGGCACGTTGCAGACTGGAAACGGCGCTCTTGAAGGACGGAGCCCGGCCGACCAAACCCTGTTGTTGAGGTTGTGCCGATGCCAGGGTGACGCTGGTCAGCCGCTCGACGAACGCTACCACCCTGCCCTCGCCGTCGAGGATCGGACGCAGTTCCACATCTACATGTTCCGGCCCGCGTGGTGTGTGATGGATGTGCAGGACGCGCTCGGGCACCTTGCTGTCCAGCGATTTGCGCAGCGGGCAGTGCTCACCCGCCTGGTCGCAGGGAACGGCGTAGTGATGGGAAACCCGATGACACTTATCGCCGATTGGCGCGTGTTCCTCGTTGCCGAACTGGCGACGGTAGGCGGCGTTGGCGGCGAGGATGTTGTAGTCGGTGTCCAGCACGATGCTGGGCAGCACATCGTGTTCAAGGTAGGACACCAGCGCGATGATCGCGGGATGGGAAGCGGCTAGCATGACAGCACCAGATGGAGGACCTGGCGAGCGTAGCAAGGACTGCCAATCACTGCCATCGGCTGACAGTCGACTGCCAGGAACTGTCACCTGTGGGTTGCTGGAATGAGGGCTACTGCTCGCCCTTCACCGCACGAGACCGCTCCTACAGGGGGAAGGCGTCTATCTGAAAGGCTGGCATGCATCTTGATAAAGCACCTTCAACTGCCTATGCCTTCAAGGAGGCTTGGGATAACTGGAGAGTGCAATGATCATCGGCAACAACCTTCACGTTGAAGAGTTCTTCGACAAGGCGACCTGGACCATCAGCTACTTGGTCATGGATGGCGAGACGCGGCAATGCGCGCTGATCGACAGCGTGCTGGATTACGACCCCAAGTCCGGGCGTACCTGCACAAGCTCGGCGGACAAGCTGATCGCCCGCGTCGAGGCGCTGGATGCCAAGGTTCAATGGATTCTGGATACCCATGTGCACGCCGACCATCTGTCCGCGGCAGCCTACCTCAAGGCGGGGCTGGGCGGCAGCATCGCGATCGGTGCGCAGATCACCCAGGTTCAGAAAGTCTTTGGCACCCTGTTCAACGCCGAGCCGGGTTTTGCTCGTGACGGCAGCCAGTTCGACGTCCTGTTCGAAGATGAAGAAGGATTTCGCATCGGTAACCTGCATGCCCGCGCCCTGCACACCCCTGGACATACCCCGGCATGCATGAGCTACATGGTCGAGGATGCGGGCGAGACTGCCGTGTTCGTCGGCGACACCTTGTTCACCCCCGACTATGGCACCGCCCGTTGCGACTTCCCGGGCGCCAGCGCAAGAACCCTGTACAAGTCGATCCGTCGGCTGCTCGCCTTCCCGGACCAGACCCGGCTGTTCATGTGCCACGACTACCTGCCTGGTGGCCGTGAGCTGCGCTTCGTCACCACCGTGGCCGAGCAACGCGCCGACAACATCCATATTCATCAAGGGGTCAGCGAAGACAGCTTCGTGCAGATGCGCGAAGCCCGTGACAAGACCCTCGACATGCCCGTGCTGATCTTGCCGTCGGTGCAGATCAACATGCGCAGTGGGCAATTCCCCGAACCTGAAGAAAACGGTGTGAGCTACCTGAAGATCCCGCTGAACAAGCTGTAAGCCACGCCGTACCCATAACGAGATTTCCAAGGAACACCGCCATGCCTGCCCTGTCCCCTGCCGATTCCTCCCGTGCCGACCACCACAAGGTGGTGATCGTTGGCGCAGGTGCCGCCGGTATCGCCACCGCCTCCAGCCTGATCGCCCGTGATCCGTCGCTGGATATTGCCCTGATCGACCCCGCCGATGTGCACTACTACCAGCCAGGCTGGACCATGGTCGGTGCCGGTGTGTTCAAGGCGTCGAGTACCGCCCACACCATGGCCGCCACCCTGCCCCGCGATGTGCGCTGGATCAAGGCGCGGGTGGACGGCTTCGATCCCCAGGGCCAACTGGTGCTGCTCGAGGGTGGTCGCGCTGTCAGCTATGAACAGCTGGTGGTCTGCCCGGGTTTGAAGCTCGATTGGAATGCCATCGAAGGCTTGAGTGAGACCCTTGGGCGCAACGGTGTCACCTCCAACTACCGCTATGACCTGGCACCCTATACCTGGCAACTGGTGCAGGACCTCAAGCAGGGGCGCGCCCTTTTCACCCAGCCGCCGATGCCGATCAAGTGCGCCGGGGCGCCGCAGAAGGCGCTGTACCTGTCGTGTGACCACTGGCTGCGCAGCGGCCACCTGGGCAACGTGAGGGCCAGCTTCTTCAATGCTGGCGCGGTGCTGTTCGGTGTGCCGGACTATGTGCCGGCGCTGATGAGCTATATCGACAAGTACGGCGTCGACCTGAACTATCAGCATCGCCTGACGGCGGTGGATGGCGCGAACAAGCGTGCCACGTTCGTGCGCACCCTCCCCGACGGCAGTACCGAGACCCGCGTCGAAGCCTTCGACATGCTGCATGTGGTTCCACCTCAGGTGGCGCCTGATTTCATCCGCCAGAGCCCACTGGCTGACGCGGCGGGTTGGGTGGATGTCGATCCGCATACCTTGCGCCATCGCCAGTTTGGCAATATCCATGCTCTGGGCGACGTGGCCAACACCACCAATGCCAAGACCGCCGCTGCCGCCCGCAAGCAGGCGCCGGTGGTGGCCAACAATGTGCTGGTGGCGCTTGGCCGGCTCGCGACCCTCGCGCAATACGATGGCTACGGCTCCTGCCCGCTGACAGTGGAGCGTGGCAAGATCGTCCTGGCCGAGTTCACCTACGGCGGCAAGCTGGCACCGAGCTTCCCGCGTTGGCTGCTCGATGGCCGCAGGCCAACCCGCCTGGCTTGGCTGCTCAAGGCGCAGATCCTGCCGCCGCTGTACTGGAAAGCCATGCTCAAGGGCCGCGAGTGGCTGGCCCGGCCGCAACCCTTGGTGGTCGAGGCGCAACAGTGATCGAGCAACAACTGCTGGGCGCCGGGCTTGGCGCGATCATTGGCGCGGTGTTGGCGTTGACCGGCGCCGGTGGCGGTATCCTCGCGGTACCGCTGCTGGTGTTTGGCCTGGGGCTGAGCATGGTCGAGGCGGCCCCGATCGGCCTGCTGGCCGTGGGGTTGGCGGCGGCAGTCGGTGCAGTGCTTGGCCTGCGCCAGGGGCTGGTGCGCTACCGGGCGGCCCTGTTCATCGCGCTGATCGGGATTGCCTGCGCGCCGTTGGGCCTGATGCTCGCTCACCGTGTGCCCAACCTACCTTTGGCCTTGGTTTTCGCCGGGGTGTTGGTGTACGCCTGTTTGCGAATCTGGCGCAAGGCAGCACGGGAGCTGCGCGGCGAGTCACCTTGTGGCGAACGGGAGATCATGCCTTGCGTGCTCAACCCGTTGCAGGGGCGCTTGCGCTGGACTCTCCCCTGCGCCCGCGCGCTGGCGTTTACCGGAATGTTGTCGGGGTTGCTGTCTGGCCTGCTGGGCGTCGGTGGCGGCTTCGTGATCATTCCGGCCTTGAACCGCTACACCAACCTGAACATGAAAAGCATCGTCGCCACTTCGCTGGCGGTGATCGCCCTGGTGTCCACTGGCAGTGTGGTCAGCGCCAGCGTGGCGGGCGTGATGCATTGGAGGGTCGGTGCACCGTTCGCCGCAGGGGCGGTGCTGGGTTTGCTGCTGGCGCGGCCATTGGCGAGCAAGCTGGCCGGTCCGCGCCTGCAGCAGCTGTTCGCCATGGTGGGCTGCGGCGCCGCCGTGCTGCTCGCCGGCAAGGCACTACTCGGCTAGCAATTCTTCCTGCTGGGCGGCGCACAGCGCCAGCAGGTAATCCCACACCACCCGCAGGCGCACCGACTTGTGCAGCTCGCGGCGGGTACAGATCCAGTAGCTGCGCTGGATGGTCTCGCTGGGCAGTACGCGTACCAGCTTCGGATCGTGTCGGGCCATGTAGTTGGGCAGCACGGCGATACCCAGCCCGGCCTGGGCGGCGTGCTGCTGGGCGATCACGCTGGTGCTTCTGAACACCACGTTGGGCGCGCGGCAGAAGCTGTTGAGGAACAGCAGTTCCTGACTGAACAGCAGGTCGTCGACGTAGCCGATCCAGTTGTGCCGGGCCAGATCTTCGCGGGTGTTGAGCGACGGCGCCTGATTCAGGTAGTCCTGGCTGGCGTACAGGGCCAGACGGTAGTCGGTGAGCTTGCGGGTGATCAGCAGGTCGGCGTTGGGCCGTTCCAGGTGAATGCTGATCTCGGCTTCGCGGTTGAGGATACTGACGAACCGCGGCACCGCCACCAGTTCCACCTCCAGCCCTGGGTAACGCTGGAACAGTGCCTTCATGCGCGGAGTGAAGAACATGATGCCTATGCCTTCGGTCACGCCAAGGCGGATCTTGCCCAGCGGCGTGATGGCCTGGGTGATTTCTTCCTGCGCAAGCAGGGCAACGTTCTCCATGGCTTCGGCGTGCTTGAGCAGGGCCTGGCCGGAGGGTGTGAGTTCATAGCCCTGGGCGTGCTGCACGAATAGCGCGGTGCCCAGGTGCTTCTCGATGCTCTCGATATGCCGGGCGACGGTGCTGTGGGTAGTGTTGAGGCGCTTGGCGGCGCTGAGCAGGCGGCCGCTACGCTGCAACTCGAGGAAAAACCGCAGATCGTTCCAGTCGAACATGCTGATCCCTTGGCTGTTCATTGGCGTCGATTCACTGTAGGAGCGGCTTTAGCCGCGATCATCCGCGCAGCGGATGCCAAGCACCGCGGAGGCTGCATCGCGGCTGAAGCCGCTCCTACAGGATTTGCGCCGATCATTACTCCGGCGCTGTGCTAAAACGCACAACGGCTGCGCGAAATCTCGTGTTTCCTCCGCGAAATTAATCAATAAGATGGATCGGGACAAGAATAATAATCAGGCGCGAGGTTGCACATGCCATCAGCCGATTCTGTCTACGACTATGTGATCGTGGGGGCCGGTCCCGCCGGTTGCCTGCTGGCCAATCGTTTGTCCGCCGACCCATCCTGCCGGGTGTTGCTGCTCGAGGCGGGCGGGCGTGACAACTATCCCTGGATTCATATCCCCGTCGGTTACCTTTACTGCATCGGCAATCCACGCACCGACTGGTGCATGAAGACCGAGGCCCAGCCTGGGCTGAACGGGCGTTCCCTGGGCTATCCGCGGGGCAAGGTGCTGGGTGGCTGTTCGTCCATCAACGGCATGATCTACATGCGCGGCCAGGCTGCCGACTACGACCTTTGGGCCGAGCAAGGCAACGAGGGCTGGGCATGGAAGGATGTGCTGCCGCTGTTCAAGGCCAGCGAGAGTCACTATGCCGGTGCCAGCGACAGCCATGGTGCCGACGGTGAATGGCGGGTCGAGCAGCAGCGCTACAGCTGGCCGATCCTCGATGCCTTTCGCGACGCGGCCGAACAAAGCGGCATCGCCAGGATCGACGACTTCAATACGGGCGACAACGCCGGCTGTGGATACTTTCAGGTCAACCAGCGCAATGGTGTGCGCTGGAACTCGGCCAAGGCGTTTCTCAGGCCCATCCTCAAGCGAGCAAACCTGACTGTGCTGACCGGCGTGCAGGTCGACCAGGTTGTGCTCGGCAACACACGCGCCCGGGCTGTAAGGGCACTGTGGCAAGGTGCATGGCATGAGTTCGCGGCACGCCGCGAGATTATTCTCTGCGCAGGTTCGGTCGGTTCGCCCGGCATCCTGCAGCGCTCGGGGATCGGGCCACGCAAACTGCTCGAAGGGTTGGGCATCGCCGTGCGCCACGACATGCCTGGCGTCGGCGGCAACCTGCAGGACCACCTGCAATTGCGCCTGATCTACCAGATCCAGAACACACGCACCCTTAACCAGATGGCCAACAGCTTGTGGGGTAAGCTGGGCATGGGCCTGCGCTATGCCTACGACCGCAGTGGCCCGCTGGCCATGGCGCCAAGCCAGCTGGGAGCCTTTGCCCGCTCGAGCCCCGAGCAGGCGACCGCCAATCTTCAGTACCACGTCCAGCCGCTGTCACTGGAGCGCTTCGGCGAGCCGCTGCATCGGTTCCCGGCCTTTACCGCGTCGGTATGCAACCTGCGCCCGGCCAGCCGGGGGCGGATCGATATACGCTCGGCGGACATGAATGCCGCGCCGTTGATCGACCCCAACTACCTCAGCGCCCCCGAGGACCTGCGCGTGGCCGCCGATGCCATCCGCCTTACCCGGAGCATCGTCCAGGCCCCTGCCCTGGCTGCCTTCGAACCCCGCGAGTACCTGCCAGGCCCTGCCCTGCAGAGCGAAGAAGACCTGCACCAGGCCGCCGGCCAGATCGGCACCACCATCTTCCACCCGGTGGGTACCTGCCGCATGGGCAGTGGTGCGCTCGATGTTGTGGATAACCAGCTGCGCGTGCACGGTATTCCGGGCCTGCGTGTGGCGGATGCCTCGATCATGCCGCAGATAGTCTCCGGCAATACCTGTTCACCCACGTTGATGATTGCCGAAAAGGCGGCACAACTGATTCTCAAGGGAGCCAACACCCAGGCCAACCTCAGCGACAGCAACGCGATACCGACGCCCTGACCCGGGTGTGTGCAACAGCGGCAGCGCGCGGTCAGCAGCTGCCGGCAGTGGAACAACAAGAATAATCACTGTGGCCCCAGGGCCGAGGACAGCAACGATGTCGGATTACATCCAGGAACAGGGCGCGGCGGCGAGCAGCCCCAGCCGCCGTGAGGAACGCAAGATCATTTTCGCGTCATCCCTCGGGACAGTGTTCGAGTGGTATGACTTCTTTCTTTATGGCGCCCTGGCGGCGGTGATCAGCAAGCAGTTCTTTGCAGGGGTCAACGACACCACGGCGTTCATCTTCGCCTTGATGGCCTTTGCTGCAGGCTTCCTGGTGCGCCCGTTCGGTGCCCTGGTGTTCGGGCGGCTCGGCGACATGATTGGGCGCAAATACACTTTCCTGGTCACCATCGTGCTGATGGGCCTGTCGACCTTCGCGGTGGGCCTGCTGCCCACGTACGCCAGCATTGGCATTGCCGCACCGATCATCCTGGTGGTGCTGCGCATGCTCCAGGGCTTGGCGCTGGGCGGCGAGTACGGCGGCGCGGCCACTTACGTGGCCGAACACGCGCCGCCCGGCAAGCGCGGTTTCCACACCGGCTTCATCCAGTCCACCGCCACACTCGGCCTGCTGTTGTCGCTGATCGTGGTCCTGGCCAGCCGCTACATCAGTGGTGATCAGTTCGAGACCTGGGGCTGGCGCCTGCCGTTCCTGCTGTCGATCGTGTTGCTGGCGATCTCCACCTGGATCCGCATGAGCATGCACGAGTCGCCAGCATTCGTGAAAATGAAAGCCCAGGGCAAGATAAGCAAGTCGCCGATCCGCGAATCGTTCACCTCCTGGCCGAACCTCAAGGTGGTCCTGACCGCGCTGTTCAGCATCAACGCCGGGCAAGCGGTGACCTTCTACACCGCACAGTTCTATGTGCTGTTCTTCATGACCCAGATGCTCAAGATGGACCCGGCCCAGGCCAACACCCTGTTGATCATCAGCGTGGTGATCGGCGCGCCGTTCTTCGTGTTCTTCGGCTGGCTGTCGGACCGCATCGGGCGCAAGCCAATCCTCATGGTCGGGCTGTTGCTGGCCACCGTGTGCTACTTCCCGATGTTCAAGGCGCTGAGCCATTACGCCAACCCGCAGATCGACGCCGCCAGCCGGGAAGCGCCCATCGTCGTCAGCGCCAACCCGCAGGGCTGCACCTTCCAGTTCGACCCGGTGGGCAAGGCCCGCTTCGACAGCCCCTGCGACAAGGTAAAGACCTTCCTGGTCAAACAGGGCCTGCCCTACAGCTCGGTCGAGGCTGCCGGCAGCGAAGTGCAGGTGAGTATCGGCGACAAGACCATAAACGGCTTCGACGAGGCGGCCATGCGCAGCGCCATCGAAGCGGCTGGCTATCCGGCCAAGGCGGACCCGGCGCATGTGAATCAGGTGATGGTGGTGGTGTTGATCGTTGCCATGATCCTGATCGCCACCATGACCTACGGGCCACTGGCGGCGGTAATGGTCGAACTGTTCCCGACGCGAATCCGCTATACCTCGATGTCCCTGCCCTACCACATCGGCAACGGCTGGTTCGGTGGGTTCCTGCCAACGGTATCGTTCGCGTTGGTGGTGTATACCGGGGATATCTTCTATGGGCTTTGGTACCCGGTGCTGATTACTGGGGTGAGCCTGGTGGTGGGGATCTTCTGCCTGAAAGAGACCAAGGACGTGGATATCGATAAGGTCTGAGGTGGCCGGGGCTGCTTTGCAGCCCTTTCGCCGGCAAGCCGGCTCCCACCCCACCGCGCAGTTTTCGAGATTACGCGTACCTGTGGGAGCTGGCTTGTCGTGGCGACGAACCGCAGCGAAAGGGCCGCCAAGCGGCCCCAGCCTGCGGCTTCACGGGCACAAAAAAACCGGCGTAAAAGCCGGTTTTTTTATAGCGCGAAAAAACTTATGCACGATTTTCGCAAAAACGTCATACATGGAAATAAACAAATAATTCAATCACTTAGCATATCCTGACGATCATCCATGCAAAACTTGCTAACAAGTTATCCACAGATCGTCAGGCTGGCTGCTGCTCCGGGTTTTCCGCCAGCGGCGGCAGCGAACCCATGGCACGCTGGGTCGCTTCGTTCCAGGCCTGGGCGCGGTCGTTCAGCTCGGCGATGGCACGTGGGCCAGTGCCCACTGCATACATCGGTTCACCGATTACCACCTCGATGGTGCCCGGGCGCTTGCCCCAGCCTTCACGCGGCCAGAACTTGCCGGCGTTGTGGGCAATCGGCAGTACCGGCAGCCCGGCGTTGACCGCCAGGGCTGTACCGCCGCGGGAAAACTTGCCGATCTGGCCATGGGGCACGCGGGTGCCTTCGGGGAAGATCAGTACCCAGGTGCCCTGCTTGAGCAGCTCGTCGCCCTGGCTGGCCACCTGGCGCAGTGCCTCTTTGGGGTTCTTGCGATCGATGGCGATCGGCCGCAGCATGGCCATGGCCCAGCCGAAGAAGGGCACATACAGCAGTTCGCGCTTGAGCACCTGGCTCAGCGGCGAGAAATATGCGGAGAGCAGGAAGGTTTCCCAGGTGCTCTGGTGGTTCGACAGGATCACGCAAGGTACTTTCGGCACGTTCTCGGCACCGGTGATCTTGTAGTCGATGCCCAGGACCGTGCGCACCAAAAACAATGCGCAGCGGCACCAGTACACGTTGATGAACTTGTAGCGCTTGGGGAACGGCAGGAAGGGCGCGACGAAGAAGCTCAGCGAACACCACAGTAGCGAACTGGTGCCCAACAGCAGGTAAAAAAGAAAGATTCTGATCGCCTGCAGGATCGACATAGTGGCATGTACCGTTGCGGGGCGTGCCCGCCTAATGAAAAGTGCGCCACTCCAGGCGCACTCATTTAAATAATTTCTCTGGCGATAGCCGCCAGATCGTCGAAAATCAGTGTAGTTTGCGGGACGCCTTTTTCCAGGGTCCTCTCGCCCTTGCCGGTTTTAACCAGCACGGGTTGTGCATCGACGGCCAGGGCCGCCTCCAGGTCACCTTTACTGTCACCGACGAACCATACGCCAGCCAGTGGCACCTGGTAGTGCTCGGCAATCGCCAGCAGCATGCCGGGCTTGGGCTTGCGGCATTCGCAGCCCTCGTCCGGGCCGTGCGGGCAATGCACGATCAGGCCGACCTCGCCACCCTGCTCGGCCACCAGCGCGCGCAGGCGCGCATGCATGGCCTCGAGGGTTTCCGGCGAATAGTAGCCGCGGGCAATACCGGACTGGTTAGTGGCCACGGCCACTGTCCAGCCCGCCTTGCTCAACTGCGCGATAGCCTCGATCGAGCCGGGAATGGGGACCCACTCCTCCAGCGACTTGATATAGGCGTCGGAGTCGTGGTTGATCACTCCGTCTCGATCAAGAATCAGCAGTTTCAACGACTTACCCCAGCAGCGAGATATCGGCCACGCCCAGGAACAGGCCGCGCAGGCGGCTGAGCAGGGCATAACGGTTGGCGCGTACCTTGGCGTCCTCGGCGTTGACCATCACCGCCTCGAAGAAGGCGTCGACCGGGTCACGCAGGGCGGCCAGGCGGGCCAGGGCTTCGCTGTACTGGCGCGCGGCTGCCATCGGTTGCACGGCCTGGTCGGCCTGCTGGATGGCCGAGTACAGGGAGAACTCGTTGGCGTTGTCGAAGTACTTCGGCTCGACCTGGTCGGCGATGGCACCTTCGGCTTTACCCAGCAGGTTCGACACGCGCTTGTTCGCTGCCGCCAGGGCTTCGGCTTCCGGCAGTTTGCGGAAGGCCTGCACGGCCTGCACGCGCTGGTCGAAGTCCAGCGCCGAGCCCGGCTTCAGGGCACGCACCGACAGGTAGGTGGAGACGTCGATGCCTTCGTCCTCGTAGCGTGCGCGCAGGCGGTCGAAGATGAACTCCAGTACCTGCTCGGACAGGCCGGCGGCCTTGACCTTGGCACCGAACTGCTTGACCGCGAACTCGACCGCGACATTCAGGTCCAGGTCGAGCTGCTTCTCGATCAGGATACGCAGCACGCCCAGGGCGGCACGGCGCAGGGCGTATGGGTCCTTGCTGCCGGTGGGCAGCATGCCGATGCCGAAGATGCCGACCAGGGTGTCGAGCTTGTCGGCGATGGCCACGGCGGCACCGGTGAGGGTCTGCGGCAGCTCGGCGCCAGCGCCGCGCGGCATGTACTGCTCGTTCAGCGCCAGGGCGACGTCTTCCGGCTCGCCATCGTTGAGGGCGTAGTAGTAGCCGGCGATGCCTTGCATCTCCGGGAACTCACCGACCATTTCCGAGGCCAGGTCGCACTTGGACAGCAGGCCGGCACGACCAGCGTTGGCGGCGCTGCCACCGATGTACGGAGCAATGAAGGCGGCCAGCTTGGAGACGCGCTCGGCTTTTTCGAACACGGTACCCAGCTGAGCCTGGAACACTACGTTCTTCAGGCGCTCGTTGAAGCTTTCCAGGGGCTGCTTCTTGTCTTGCTTGAAGAAGAACTCGGCGTCGGTCAGGCGCGGGCGCACGACCTTCTCGTTGCCCTGCACGATCTGCTTGGGGTCGCGGCTCTCGACGTTGGCCACGGTGATGAAGCGCGGCAGCAGCTTGCCTTCGCTGTCCAGCAGGCAGAAGTACTTCTGGTTGTCCTGCATGGTGGTGATCAGCGCTTCCTGCGGCACCTCGAGGAAACGCTCCTCGAACGAGCACACCAGCGGCACCGGCCACTCGACCAGGGCGGTAACTTCGTCCAGCAGCGCCGGCGGCACGATGGCCGTGCCTTCCTGCTGCATGGCCAGCTCTGCGGTGCGCTTGCTGATCAGCTCCCGACGCTCGGCAAAGTCAGCCAGCACGTGGGCCTTGCGCAGGTCCTCGACGTAGTTGGCCGGGGTGGTGATGAGTACGTTTTCCGGGTGGTGGAAGCGGTGGCCACGGGATTCACGGCCGGCTTTCTGGGCCAGGATGGTGCAGTCGACGACCTGATCGCCCAGCAGCATCACCAGCCACTGGGTCGGGCGCACGAACTCTTCACGGCTGGCGCCCCAGTGCATGCGCTTGGGGATCGGCAGGTCGTTGAGTGAATCCTCGACGATGGTTGGCAGCAGGCTGGCAGTGGCCTTGCCCGGAATGTGCTGGGAGAAGCGCAGCTTCGGGCCGCTCTGGTCGATGTCCGACAGTTCGACGCCACACTTCTTGGCAAAGCCCAGGGCGGCCTGGGTTGGCTGGCCTTCGGCATTGAACGCGGCCTGCAGGGGCGGGCCGTCGATGTTGATGCTGCGGTCCGGCTGCTGCACGTCCAGCTGGCGGATCAGCACGGCCAGGCGGCGCGGTGCAGCGTAGACATGCTTGCCGGTGTAGTTCAGGCCGGCGGCCTGCAGGCCTTTCTCGATACCGGCGAGGAAGGCGTCGCCCAGCGACGCCAGGGCCTTGGGTGGCAGCTCTTCGGTGCCCAGTTCAACCAGGAAATCTTGAGCACTCATTGAGCAGCCTCCAGCTTAGCCAACACTTCGTCACGCAGTTCAGGGGTGGCCATCGGGAAGCCCAGGCGTGCGCGAGCTTGCAGATAGCTTTGCGCCACGTCCCGGGCCAGGGTACGTACGCGCAGGATGTAGCGCTGACGCTCGGTCACCGAGATGGCGCGGCGGGCGTCCAGCAGGTTGAAGGTGTGCGAGGCCTTCAGGACCATTTCGTAGGTCGGCAGCGGCAGGTCCAGCTTGATCAGGCGGTTCGCTTCGCTTTCGTAGAAATCGAACAGTTCGAACAGCTTCTCGACGTTGGCGTGCTCGAAGTTGTAGGTCGACTGCTCAACTTCGTTCTGGTGGAACACGTCGCCATAGGTGACCTTGCCGAACGGGCCGTCGGCCCACACCAGGTCGTAGACCGAGTCCACGCCCTGGATGTACATGGCCAGGCGCTCCAGGCCGTAGGTGATTTCACCCGTGACCGGGTAGCACTCGATACCGCCGACTTGCTGGAAGTAAGTGAACTGAGTCACCTCCATGCCGTTCAGCCAGATTTCCCAGCCCAGGCCCCAGGCGCCGAGGGTTGGCGATTCCCAGTTGTCTTCGACGAAGCGAATGTCGTGAACCAGCGGGTCGATGCCGATGGCCTTCAGCGAGCCGAGGTACAGCTCCTGGAAGTTCGCCGGGTTTGGCTTGAGCACCACCTGGAACTGGTAGTAGTGCTGCAGGCGGTTGGGGTTTTCGCCATACCGCCCGTCGGCGGGGCGACGGCTGGGCTGCACGTAGGCGGCGTTCCAGGTCTCCGGGCCCACGGCGCGCAGGAAGGTAGCGGTGTGGAAAGTGCCGGCGCCTACTTCCATATCGTAGGGCTGAAGCACCACACAACCTTGAGCTGCCCAGTAGTTCTGCAGGGCGAGGATCAGGTCTTGGAAGGTACGCACGGCTGGCGTAGGCTGGCTCACGAAATTCACCTGTATCTGGGGATGCGGATGTAAAGAGCGGGAGTATACCCGATTCGCCTCGCCCTCTACGTTATTGGAGCCTTATGCCACGCTGCTTTTGGTGTTCCGACGATCCGTTGTACCAGGCCTATCACGACCACGAGTGGGGAACGCCGCAGCGCGACCCGGCGTTGCTCTTCGAGATGCTTTTGCTCGAAGGGTTCCAGGCGGGCTTGTCGTGGATCACGGTATTGAAGAAGCGCGAGCGCTATCGCCAGGTGCTGGAAGGTTTCGACCCGGTGAAACTGGCGCGTATGAGCGACGAACGCATCGAAGAGCTGATGCAGGATGTTGGCATCATCCGCAACCGCCTCAAGCTCAAGGCCGTGCGCCGCAACGCCCAGGCATGGCTGGCTGTGGATAACCCCGCCGAGTGGCTATGGTCGTTCGTCGGCGGCGCGCCGAAGATCAACCATTTCCAAGGCCGTGGCGACGTGCCGGCGGTCACCGACGAGGCCAAGGCGATGAGCAAGGCCTTGCAGAAGGCTGGCTTCACTTTCGTCGGGCCGACCATCTGCTACGCCTTCATGCAGGCTACCGGCATGGTCATGGACCACACCACCGACTGCGATCGCTACGCCGCGCTGGTGCGCTGACGGGGTACAATGCGCGCCTTGCTGAAATAAGGAATTCGCCTGTGGAAAAGTTCAAGGGCGCCCTGATGGTCGGGGTGCTGCGCCTGTTTGCCAAGCTGCCCTGGGGCGCCGTGCAGCGCGTCGGCGCCGGTATCGGATGGCTGATGTGGAAAATCCCCAACGGCTCGCGCAATGTCGTGCGCATCAACCTGGCCAAATGCTTCCCGGAGATGGACCCGGCCGAGCGTGAGCAACTGGTCGGTCGCGCGCTCAAGGACATCGGCAAGTCGTTCGTCGAGAGCGCCTGCGCCTGGATCTGGCCGCCGCAGCGCTCGCTCGACCTGGTAAAGGAAGTGCACGGCCTGGAAGTGCTGGAGCAGGCCCTGGCCTCGGGCAAGGGCGTGGTCGGCATCACCAGCCACCTGGGCAACTGGGAAGTGCTCAACCACTTCTATTGCAACCAGTGCAAACCGATCATCTTCTACCGGCCGCCCAAGCTCAAAGCGGTGGATGACCTGCTGCGTGAACAGCGCGTGCAGATGGGCAACCGCGTGGCGCCTTCGACCAAGGAAGGCATCCTCAGCGTGATCAAGGAAGTGCGCCGAGGTGGCCAGGTGGGCATTCCCGCCGACCCGGAGCCGGCCGAGTCCGCCGGGGTGTTCGTGCCGTTCCTGGGGACCCAGGCGCTGACCAGCAAGTTCGTGCCGAACATGCTGGCGGGTGGCAAGGCGGTGGGGGTATTCCTGCACGCCCTGCGCCTGCCCGATGGTTCGGGCTTCAAGGTGTTCCTGGAAGCGGCGCCAGAGGCCATGTACAGCACCGATGTGAATGAATCGGCGGCAGCCATGAGCAAGGTGGTCGAGCGTTATGTGCGTGAGTACCCGAGCCAGTACATGTGGAGCATGAAGCGCTTCAAGAAGCGCCCGGCGGGTGAGGCGCGCTGGTATTGAGATTTTTGGGGGCTGCAAAGCAGCCCCGGCAATCTCAGACCTTGTTCAGCTTCTTCAAGAACACCGTCATCTCTTTTTCGGCCTGCTTGTCCCCATGGGCCTGCGCTGCCTCGATCCCTTCCTCCCAGGCCTTGCGAGCGCCAGCCAGATCTCCGCTGAGCTGATACGCCTTGCCCAGCAGCTTCCACGCCGCCGAATACTTGGGGTCCTGCTTCACGCAGCTGGCCAGGTGCACCGCCGCCTCAGCGCCATTGCCCTCGTCCAGCCAGGCCTTGCCCAAGCCAAAGCGCAGCAGCGGGTTATCCACACCCTTGGCCAGCATCTTCTCCAGCGATTCACGCATGCCCTTCCCTCCTAGAAGAAACTCAAGCCCACGTGGAACAGCTTCTCCACGTCCCGAATATGCTTTTTATCCACAACGAACAGGATCACATGGTCGCCCGACTCGATCACCGTGTCGTCGTGGGCGATCATCACTTCGTCCTCGCGGATGATTGCGCCGATGGTGGTACCCGGCGGCAGGTTGATGTCCTCGATGGCCTTGCCCACTACCTTGCTCGACTTCGAATCGCCATGGGCCACGGCTTCGATGGCCTCGGCCGCGCCGCGGCGCAGCGAGTGCACGCTGACGATATCGCCACGGCGCACGTGGGCCAGCAGAGTACCGATGGTGGCCAGCTGCGGGCTGATGGCGATGTCGATGTCGCCGCCCTGCACCAGGTCGACATAGGCTGGGTTGTTGATGATGGTCATTACCTTGCGTGCACCCAGGCGCTTGGCCAGCAGCGACGCCATGATGTTGGCCTCGTCGTCGTTGGTCAGGGCCAGGAAGATGTCGGCGTCGGCGATGTTCTCTTCGAGCATCAGGTCCTTGTCCGAGGCGCTGCCTTGCAGCACCACGGTGCTCTCCAGGGTGTCGGAGAGCTGGCGACAGCGGGCCGGGTTCATCTCGATGATCTTCACCTGGTAGCGGCTCTCGATGGCCTCGGCCAGGCGTTCGCCGATCTGCCCGCCACCGGCGATGACCACGCGCTTGTTGCTCTCGTCGATGCGCCGCAACTCACCCATCACCGCGCGAATGTCCTTTTTCGCGGCGATGAAGAACACTTCGTCGTCGGCTTCGATCACCGTGTCGCCCTGTGGGGTGATCGGCCGGTCGCGGCGGAAGATCGCCGCCACGCGGGTGTCGACGTTGGGCATGTGGGCGCGGATCTGGCGCAGTTGCTGACCCACCAGCGGCCCGCCGTAGTAAGCCCGGACTGCCACTAGCTGGGCCTTGCCCTCGGCGAAGTCGATCACCTGCAGGGAGCCGGGGTGTTCGATCAGGCGCTTGATGTAGTTGGTCACCACCTGCTCGGGGCTGATCAGCACATCCACCGGAATATGGTCGTTGTCGAACAGTTCTTCGCGGGTCAGGTAGGCCGACTCCCGCACCCGGGCGATCTTGGTCGGGGTGTGGAAGAGCGAGTACGCCACCTGGCAGGCGACCATGTTGGTCTCGTCGCTGTTGGTCACCGCCACCAGCATGTCGGCGTCGTCGGCGCCGGCCTGGCGCAGCACCGTCGGCAGAGAGGCGCGGCCTTGCACGGTGCGGATGTCGAGGCGGTCGCCGAGGTCGCGCAGGCGCTCGCCATCGGTATCGACCACGGTGATGTCATTGGCTTCGCTGGCCAGGTGTTCCGCCAGCGTGCCGCCCACCTGCCCTGCGCCGAGGATGATGATCTTCATCCACTACTCCCTACATTCTTGTGCTTACCGCGAGGCGGCGATCTTGATCAGCTTGGCATAGTAGAAGCCGTCGTGGCCGCCTTCCTGGGCCAGCAGCTGGCGCCCGTGGGGCTGGCGCAGACCGGCCTCGGTCGCCAGGTCCAGCTCGCGGGCACCGGGGGTGCGGGCGAGGAAGGCGTCGACCACTTCGGTGTTCTCGGTCGGCAGGCTCGAGCAGGTGGCGTACAGCAGCATGCCGCCCACTTCCAGGGTCGGCCACAGGGCGTCGAGCAGCTCGCCTTGCAGCGCGGCCAGGGCCGGGATGTCGTCGGCCTGGCGGGTCAGCTTGATATCCGGGTGGCGGCGGATCACGCCAGTGGCCGAGCAGGGGGCGTCGAGCAGGATGCGCTGGAAGGGTTTGCCGTCCCACCAGCTGGCGGTGTCGCGGGCGTCGCAGGCGATCAACTCGGCGTCGAGCTTTAGGCGGTCGAGGTTCTCGCGCACGCGGGTCAGGCGCTTGGCCTCGAGGTCGATGGCGACCATGTGCGCCAAGCCCGGTTCGGCTTCAAGCAGGTGGCAGGTCTTGCCGCCAGGGGCGCAACACGCGTCGAGCACACGCTGGCCGGGGGCCAATTCCAGCAGGTCGGCGGACAGCTGCGCGGCTTCGTCCTGCACGCTGACCCAACCCTCGGCGAAGCCCGGCAGGCCGCGCACGTCGCAGGCTTCGGCCAGCACGATGCCGTCACGGCTGTACTGGCAGGCGCTGGCGCTGATGCCGGCCTCGTCCAGCAGCGCGAGGTAAGCGTCGCGGCTGTGATGGCGGCGGTTGATGCGCAGGATCATCGGCGGGTGGGCGTTGTTGGCGGCGCAGATGGCTTCCCACTGCTCAGGCCAGAAGGCCTTGAGCGACTTCTGCAGCCAGCGCGGGTGGGCAGTGCGCACCACCGGGTCGCGCTCCATGTCGGCCAACAGCGCCTCCCCTTCACGCTGGGCGCGGCGCAGCACGGCGTTGAGCAGGCCCTTTGCCCAAGGCTTCTTCAGCTTGTCGGCACACCCGACGGTTTCGCCGATGGCGGCGTGGGCCGGGATGCGGGTGTAGAACAGCTGGTACAGGCCGACCAGCAGCAGCGCCTGCACATCGGCGTCGGCGGCCTTGAAGGGTTTCTGCAACAGCTGCGCGGCCAGCAGGTCCAGGCGCGGCTGCCAGCGGGCGGTGCCGAAGGCCAGGTCCTGGGTCAGGCCACGGTCGCGTTCTTCGACCTTGTCCAGTTGCGCCGGCAGCGAGCTGTTCAGCGAAGCCTTGCCGCTGAGCACGGCGGCAAGGGCACGGGCGGCAGCCAGGCGTGGGTTCATTGGCCGAGCACCTTGCCGCTGGCGAACTTCTCGCGGCGGCTGTTGAACAGGTCGGCGAAGTTGAGTGCCTTGCCACCCGGCAGTTGCAGGCGGGTCAGGCTCAGGGCCTGGTCACCGCAGGCGACCACCAGGCCATCTTTGCTAGATGACAGGATTTCGCCGGGGGCGCCCTGGGCTGTGGACAAGTTGGCGGCCAGTACCTTCACGCTTTCGCCATCCAGAGTGCTGTGGCACACCGGCCAGGGGTTGAAGGCACGGATCAGGCGCTCAAGCTCAACGGCCGGACGGTTCCAGTCGATGCGCGCCTCGTCCTTGTTCAGCTTGTGGGCGTAAGTGGCCAGGGCGTCGTCCTGTACTTCACCTTGCAGGCTGCCATCGGCCAGGCCGGCGATGGCCTGCACCACGGCGCCCGGGCCCATGGTGGCGAGGCGGTCGTGCAGGGTACCGCCGGTGTCCTCGGCACTGATCGGGGTGACCACCTTGAGCAGCATCGGGCCGGTATCCAGGCCCGCTTCCATGCGCATCACGGTCACGCCGCTCTCGGCGTCACCGGCTTCAACGGCGCGCTGGATCGGCGCGGCGCCGCGCCAGCGCGGCAGCAGCGAGGCGTGGCTGTTGATGCAGCCCAGGCGTGGGATATCCAGCACAGCTTGCGGCAGGATCAGGCCGTAGGCGACCACCACCATCAGGTCCGGCTTGAGCGCGGCGAGTTCGGCCTGGGCGTCGGCGTTGCGCAGGGTCTGCGGTTGGTACACCGGGATATCGTGGGCCACGGCCAGCGCCTTGACCGCGCTCGGCATCAGCTTCTGGCCACGCCCGGCCGGGCGGTCGGGCTGGGTGTAGACGGCCACGATCTCGTACGGGCTGTCGAGCAAAGCCTTGAGGTGTTCGGCGGCAAACTCTGGAGTGCCTGCGAAGACGATGCGCATGGAGTTCTCGCTTCTTGAAAAAGAAAAAGGCTTGCCGGAGCAAGCCTTCTGGAAGGTGGGGATCAGGCTTGCTGGCGGTGCTGCTTTTCCAGCTTCTTCTTGATCCGGTCACGTTTGAGCTGCGACAGGTAGTCGACGAACAGCTTGCCGTTGAGGTGATCGAACTCGTGCTGCACGCACACCGCCAACAGGCCCTCGCATTCCAGCTCGTACGGCTTGCCGTCGCGGTCCTGGGCCTTGACCCGGACGCGCAGCGGGCGGTCGACGTTCTCGTAGAAGCCCGGCACCGACAGGCAGCCTTCCTGGTACTGGCCCATGTCGTGGGTCAGCTCTTCGACGCTGGGGTTGATGAAGACCCGCGGTTCGCTGCGGTCTTCGCTCAGGTCCATCACCACCACTTGCTGGTGCACGTTGACCTGGGTCGCCGCCAGGCCGATGCCCGGGGCTTCGTACATGGTTTCGAACATGTCGTCGATCAGCTGGCGCAAGGCGTCGTCAAACACCGTTACCGGTTTGGCAATGGTACGCAGGCGCGGATCGGGGAATTCGAGAATGTTCAAAATGGCCATGGCGGTCAGGCAGTCACTGTGCGGTCGGTTGAAAACTGAGCACACATAATAAAGGGAAAAGGTGGACAAGGCACCTGTGAAAGCTCGGCTAGGGTCTTTATGGGCTTTATAGCTGCCATTTAATGGACAGCTTTTCAAAGTATTACCCACAAAGTTATCCACAGGCTGTGCCACGCCGATGGCCCCCTGTCGATCAAGGAGGATCACCTATGAACACTCTCCGTTCGTCGCCTTGCTCGCCTGCCGAACTGGAGGCGCGGCTGCGTCTGCATCGCCTCCCCGACATCGGCCTGCGCCGCTTTCTTGCCCTGATCGAAGCCTTTGGCAATGCCTCATCGGCACTCAGTGCGCCGGCTAGTGCCTGGCGTGCGCTGGGGTTGCCAGCCGCCAGTATCGACGCCCGTCGCAGCCCTGAGGTGCGCGACGGCGCGTTGGCTGCGATGGCCTGGTTAGAGCGTCCGGGCCAGCATTTGCTGATGTGGGACGGGTCTGGCTACCCCGCATTGCTGAGTGAAATCGACGACCCGCCACCCCTGCTGTTCGTCGCCGGTGACCCCGCTTTGCTGGAGCACCCGCAGCTGGCGATTGTGGGTAGCAGGCGTGCTTCACCACCGGCGCTGGATACCGCGGCTGCGTTCTCGCGTTGCCTGGCGCAAGCCGGATTCACCATCACCAGCGGGCTGGCGCTGGGCGTTGACGGTGCCGCTCATCGGGCCGCGCTGAAAGCCGGGGGGCAGACCATTGGGGTGCTCGGCACGGGGTTGCAAAAACTTTATCCACAGCGCCACCGTGACCTTGCCCGGGCGATGCTCGACAGCGGCAGCGCGCTGGTTTCCGAGTATCCGCTGGATGCCGGGCCGCTGGCCGGTAACTTCCCCAGGCGCAACCGCATCATCAGCGGGCTGTCGCTCGGCGTGCTGGTGGTCGAGGCGAGTATCGCCAGCGGCTCATTGATCACCGCGCGCCTTGCCGCAGAGCAAGGGCGCGAGGTGTATGCCATTCCGGGTTCGATCCACCACCCCGGCGCCAAGGGCTGCCACCAGCTGATTCGCGACGGCGCGCTGTTGGTGGAAAGCGTGGAGCAGATCCTCGACAGCCTGCGCGGTTGGCAGAACTTGCCGGGCGCGCCTGTGGGCAAAGCCGACCATCCCCTGCTCGCCTTGCTCCACGCCGCACCCCACACCAGCGAGGGCCTGGCGCACAGCAGCGGACAGCCGTTGGCCCAGGTGCTGGCCAGCCTGACCGAGTTGGAGCTCGAGGGCCGGGTCAGCAATGAAGCCGGGCGTTGGTTTGCCCGTTCCGGCTAAGTACACTGCGCACACGGCGTTTATGCGGAGAGACGGAAATGGTGAGCAGTTGGCGTGTGCAACAAGCCGCGCGTGAGGTGAAGGCGGGTGCGGTGATCGCCTATCCGACGGAAGCGGTCTGGGGCCTGGGCTGCGACCCGTGGAACGAGGACGCGGTGTATCGCCTGCTGGCGCTCAAGTCGCGGCCTGTGGATAAAGGCCTGATCCTGGTCGCCGACAGCATCCACCAGTTCGACTTCCTGTTCGAAGACTTCCCCCAAGACTGGATCGACCGCATGGCCGCCACCTGGCCGGGGCCGAACACTTGGCTGGTGCCGCACCAGGACCTGCTGCCCGAGTGGGTGACCGGGCAGCATGACAGCGTGGCATTGCGGGTCAGCGATCACCCACAGGTGCGTGAGCTGTGCGCGTTGGTCGGGCCGTTGATTTCCACGTCCTGCAACCCGGCCGGGCGTCCGGCGGCCAAGAGCCGGTTGCGGGTGGAGCAGTATTTCCACAAGCAGCTGGACATGGTGCTGGGTGGGGCGTTGGGGGGGCGGAAGAATCCGAGTGTGATTCGGGATTTGGCGACCGGTGAGGTTGTGCGTCCGGGGTGAAGACTCAAGCCCTATGAGTAACCTTTGTGGGAGCTGGGTTTTCCACAATGAGGAACAAAAGGGAAAAACC